>NZ_JAVAXX010000026.1:0-43901 GCF_042709275.1 Bacillus sp. LR_5
TGGTGATATCTCATCAATTGATATTGCACAAAAACAAGTGCTGTTCCAAGATCGTGAACCGATTTCTTACGATGACGCTGTAATCGGGCTCGGCTGCGAGGATAAATATCACAACGTGCCGGGAGCGCCTGAATTCACCTACAGCATTCAAACCATCGACCAGTCCCGCGAAACCTATCAAAAGCTGAATAACCTGAGCGCTAATGCCACTGTCGCCATTGTCGGAGCGGGCTTAAGCGGCGTTGAACTTGCAAGTGAACTGAGAGAAAGCCGTGATGACCTGAACATCATTCTGTTCGACCGCGGTAATCTCATTTTATCAAGCTTTCCCGAGCGTTTGAGCAAATATGTGCAAAATTGGTTCGAAGAGCACGGTGTCCGCATTATTAACAGGGCAAATATCACAAAAGTTGAAGAAGGCATTGTGTATAACCACGATGAACCGATTTCTGCAGACGCCATCGTGTGGACAGCCGGCATACAGCCGAACAAAGTCGTCAGAGACTTAGATGTGGAAAAGGACGCACAAGGGCGTATCGTATTAACGCCTCATCACAATCTTCCTGGTGATGAACATCTGTACGTTGTCGGCGATTGCGCCAGCCTCCCTCATGCACCGAGCGCCCAGCTGGCAGAGGCTCAAGCAGAGCAGATTGTCCAAATCTTGCAAAAACGCTGGAATGGAGAAGCCCTTCCAGAATCAATGCCGCAGTTTAAGCTGAAAGGCGTCCTCGGTTCACTCGGAAAAAAAGCCGGCTTCGGTCTTGTTGCTGACCGCCCGCTGATCGGCCGTGTTCCGCGCATGTTGAAATCCGGCTTGCTGTGGATGTACAAACATCATAACGGTTAATGATAGAGAAGAACCGCTGATCATTTCAGCGGTTTAAATGATTACAAACGGCTAAAACGGTTTTAGTTTTAGCCGTTTTCATCTTTTCAGCGTGTTTGAAAACCCTTGAAGTCTAGGAAAGGCGAGCATTGGAGCGGAGCGAATGTTTTAATTCGTGAGCACCAACGCACAGGCTTGACAACGAATGCGAGGGTTTGTCCACACGCTGGAACCGCTGATCATGTCAGCGGTTTTCTGTATACCCATGCTTCTCCATTTCCTCATAAACGTCTTTTAATTTCGGATTGCCTTCACCAACAATTTTGTCTTCTACAAGAACAAGCGGATAAAAATACTCGTCATTTCTGATTTTTTCCGCAAGCTCTTTTGCAAGTTCATTGTCAGGCGGCTCATAAATATCGATGTATTGCATCGCAAAAGGCTGATTTGGATATTTTCTTTTCAGCGCAGCCTCAAGCCACTCGTATGTATCCTTGGCCGTCGGCATATTGACACAGCTTGCACAAACGGTTTCTGCCCCGTACACGCTGAGCACGACAGGTTTTGTCACTGGTAAACGCCTCCTTCCCCCTATGTATATCCTTTCTTTCAGTATACAGAGACAAAAGACGTTTTTATAGAAAAAAACCGTTTTTGTGTTCAAGTCTTAATGTGCTATAATAGGGAAAGCAACTTTGCAAACCAAACAATAGATTTTTATTGTTACACTGAATATAATGGTTTTATGATGACGAAAGGAGCGAATGTCATGACTGAAGTTGAAATGAAAGAACAGGTGCAGGAAGTACTGGACAAACTTCGTCCGTTTTTACTTCGTGACGGCGGTGACTGTGAGCTTGTAGACGTAGATGAAGGTATCGTTAAGCTTCGTCTTCTAGGCGCATGCGGCAGCTGCCCAAGTTCAACAATTACGCTGAAAGCCGGAATTGAACGCGCTCTTCTTGAAGAAGTGCCGGGTGTCGTTGAAGTAGAACAAGTCTTTTAATAAAGCAGCCAGGCTGATCGTTAATCAGCCTGGCTTTTTTATTAGAGATATTGATCAAACCATGAGCTTATATAATTCAGGCGCTTGATCCGCTGTACCGGGTGTCCGCTGCGTGACAAACTGTGCGATGCTTTCGGAAAACGGACAAGCATCGTTTCCTTGCCCATTTTTTTCAGAGCAATAAATAGCTGCTCCGCCTGCTCGATCGGGCACCGGTCATCTCGCTCGCCATGCAGAATCAAAAGCGGTGTCTCCACGTTTGCTGCGTATTTTAAAGGGGAACGGTCCCAGAGCTTTTCTGTGTCTGCAAACATGTCATGCTCTAGCTGCCAGTCTGTAAAGAAATAGCCGATATCACTGACGCCATGAAAGCTGATCCAGTTTGAAATCGAGCGCTGGGTGACAGCGGCTTTAAAGCGGTTCGTCTGTCCAACGATCCAGTTGGTCATAAAGCCTCCATAACTTCCGCCCGTGACACCGAGCCGCTTAGGATCAATCTGCGGATCTCGTTTGATAGCCTCATCCACAGCCTGCATCACATCCGCATAATCCTTTCCTCCATAATCTCCTCTGACGGCATTCACAAATTCCTGCCCGTAACCGTGGCTTCCTCTCGGATTGACATAAACCACTGCGTATCCTTTCGCCGCCAGCACTTGAAATTCATGAAAATATGTATGCCCGTACATCATGTGCGGACCGCCGTGTATGTTGAGAATAAGAGGATATGAGGCTTCACCTTCCGGCTGTGCAGGCTTCATCAGCCAGCCGTTCACCGTCACGCCGTCTTCTGTGACATATTGAATATCTTCAGGTATTGAAATCGTATGCTCGCCGACAAACTTGTCATTCGCGCCAGTCAGCCGTTTCTCTTCCTGCCCAAGCGGGAGGCTGTAAAGCTCGCTCGGTCTGTCCGGCTTTGTCACACTGGCAATAAAGTGTTGTTCGTCAGGTGAAATGGAAAAACTATTGATGTACTCTTTTTCGAGACGAATCGGATACACAAGGCCTTCAATCGAAATATAATAGATTCCCGTACTGCCTTGATCTGTGCCGATGACATAAAACCCTTGGCTGTCTTTCGTCCAAACCGGGCGCTGTTCGGCACCTCCGATCAGTGAATCTCCAATGAGCGCATCCGCTAAATGAACGTCAAGCATTTCAGTCAGACATGTAAGGTTGTCTTGTTCGATATCATAGAGCCACGCCTTTTCGAACGTTGCATTCTGATATTCCTTTTCATGTCCAAGCAAAGCAAGATACCTTCCGTCCGGTGAAAATGAGCTTGGTCCGAATGAGCCGCGATGAGACGTAATCTGCTTGAGATCTCCAGTATCCAGCGACATCATGCAGACATCGTGCGGCTTGCTGGCATCGTCCGTTTCAGTCAAATTAGCTGAGAAAACAAGCGATTTGCCGTCAGGAGAAAAAGCAGGGTCGCCATGATCGGCTTTGTGATTTGTCAGCTGCTTCACCTTACCAGACTTCACGCTGACAAGCACAAGCTGGGCATACGCACCTCTCGTCAGCCCTTTGCCGTCCCGTTTATAGGCTAGACCTTGAACTTCAACAGGTTCAAAGCTGTCCGGCTCCGTTTTCTCTCGATCATTAATACTTTCTCCCTCTCCTAAACTGACAGTAACAAGCACCGATTCGCCATCCGGGGACCATATTGGCTTTGACACGCCATACGGGATATCAGTCAGTTTTCTTGCTTCCCCGCCTTCAGCACTTATGATATACAGCTGTGCTGCATCGCCTTCACGATCAGAAATAAAGGCAAGCGTGCGCCCGTCCGGAGACCATCTTGGGTCCGTGCACCGCTTTTCTCCTTGTGTCCAAGGAACAGACCTGCCTGTTTTCGTTTCATAGATCCATATATTTGATGTATACGAATCTTTCTCTTGATTCACTTGTGACTGGACATATGCGGCACGGATACCATCTGGGGCGTATTGAGGATCGGTTACAGAGACAATCGCTGTGATGTCTTCTGCGGTTATCAGCTTTTTCATGTTCATCTCCTCCTTTTAACAACTATTTCGTTTTTCTAAATAAAAACTCCTTTATCTCCAGCAGAAAAAAAGCGCCCTCCGCTGATGCTGAGGGACGCTTGGCATGATCTATACACTTTTTACTTGGTATAAAGGATTTCGCTCTATTATACTTCCCTCTTTCGGAACGGTCAAAGCGTCGACTTCACAATGAGGGAAATGAAGCGCGAGCTGTTCTTTGAGCTCTTCTCCCTTTCCTTTTTCAGTCATAACAAGAATCGTCGGGCCTGCCCCGCTGAGAGCCGTTCCGTATGCGCCCTTCATCTCGGCGACGTGTTCTACTTTGGACAGCTCAGGCACAAGCATCGCCCGGTATGGCTGGTGGAACATATCCTTCTTCATGATTTTCCCGACGAGCGGCCAATCCTTAGACATGATCGCAGCAATGAGGATATTGCTGATGGCACTTGCCTTTACGGCATCGGCATATGGAAATTCCTTCGGAAGCACGTCTCTTGCGTCTCTTGTCAGCACTTCGTAAAAAGGAATGACAACGACAACATCAATGTCAGCATCCGGGACGCGGATCATTTGTGTCTCGTCATCTTCATGCAGGCCAATGACAAGTCCGCCAACGAGAGAAGCGCCCGCATTATCCGGGTGTCCTTCTTCAAGGCTGGCTACATGCAGCTTGTCCGCTTCAGAGAGCTTTAAGCCGCATAATTCATCAGCCAGTTCAACGGCCGCTACAATCGCCGCGGCGCTGCTGCCAAGGCCGCGTGCGAGCGGAATGTCGCTCCACACTTTCACATGGACAGGCGGCATTTCTTTACCGTATAAATCTGCTGTCCGTTTTGCCACTTGATAGATCAGATTATCTGTACCCGCCGGAATTCCGGCGACTGTTTCTGTTTCAGCTTCAAAAGACCACTTGTCGCTTTCAAAGACGGTCAGCTTCAAATATCTGCTGAGCGCCATTCCAACTGAATCGAAGCCGGGGCCTAGGTTAGCTGTGCTTCCGGGAACAGTGACAGTGAACAGCATGTCGGCTTCGTTCATACACGGGCCGCTCCTTTTACATATTCAAGGATGCTGTCTTCATTCGTCGGCAATGTGACCGGCTTGATTTCTGAAATGTCTACTGCTGTATTCGGATCTTTCAGCCCGTTTCCTGTTAACACAGCGACGACCTTGCTGCCTTTCGGAATTTCTCCGGATTTCACCTGTTTCAGAACGCCAGCAATGGAAGCGCAGGATCCCGGTTCTGCAAACACGCCTTCTTCACGGGCGATCAGCTGATACGCGTGAAGGATTTCATCATCAGTGACTTCGTCAATTTTCCCGTTGGATTCCTCAGCTGCCTTTACAGCTTTGTCCCAGCTTGCCGGGTTTCCGATACGAATGGCTGTTGCTATTGTTTCCGGATTTTCAATTACTTCATTGCGAACGATTGCCGCCGAGCCTTCCGCTTCAAATCCGCGCATTTTCGGGAGGCCTGTGCCGTTTTTCTCATGATATTCCTTGAAGCCCTTCCAATACGCTGAGATATTGCCTGCGTTTCCGACCGGGATCGCTAAAACATCCGGTGCTTCGCCCAGCTGCTCACACACTTCAAAGGCAGCTGTTTTTTGGCCTTCAAGGCGGTAAGGGTTGACTGAGTTGACAAGAGCAATTGGTGATTTCTCACAGATGGAACGGACAATTTTAAGCGCATCGTCAAAGTTTCCGTCAATTGCTATAATATCAGCTCCATACATGACAGCCTGAGCAAGTTTTCCGAACGCGATTTTGCCGTTCGGGATGATGACGATACACTTCATGTTGGCGCGGGCTGCATAAGCAGCCGCAGCAGCGGACGTGTTTCCTGTTGACGCGCACATAATCGTATCGTTGCCTTCTTCTTTTGCTTTCGCCACAGCCATAACCATTCCGCGGTCTTTGAATGATCCCGTAGGGTTGACACCTTCTGTTTTGACATGAAGCTCAATTCCGAGCTGCTCAGACAGCTTCGGCAGATGGATAAGAGGTGTATTTCCTTCATGTAAAGTAAGCGCCGGTGTTTGATCTGTTACAGGTAAAAAATCTTTATATTGATGGATAAGACCTTTCCACATTAGCTCCAACCGTTCCCTTCTACACGATATGTGCTTTTGACTTCTTGAACGACTTCCAAATCATTTAGGTTTTGCAGGATATCACTGAAATCAGCTTCTGATGTATGGTGTGTCACAATCACGATTTCTGCCAACTCATCATGGTCTTTAATCGGCAGCTGAAGGATTTTTTCAAAGCTCACGCCCCGCTCTGAGAACACAGACGTAATTTTCGAGAATGAACCGACCTCATCTTTTACATGAATTCTTAAAAATTGCTGTGCGTAAATGTCAGACGGCGACTTCATGTTTTTCTCATATTGCGGCCCAACAAAGCTGTTGCCGGTTACGCCGAGCCTCATATTTTTCATGACCGCGACAAGGTCAGAAACAACGGATGTCGCAGTCGGCATGCTCCCGGCTCCAGGCCCGTAGAACATCGTCTCACCAACAGCCTCTCCGTATACGTAAACGGCGTTAAACTCATTATGCACAGCAGAAAGCGGGTGATGGTCAGGAAGCAGCGTCGGCTGTACGCTGACTTCAATTTTGCTGCCGTCACGCTGAGCAATCCCGATCAGCTTCATCGTATAGCCGAGACGTTTACTGAAGCTGATGTCCTCGTCTGTAATTTGGGAGATCCCCTTTACTTTGACGTCTTCCAAATCTACATTCATCGAGAAGCCGAGGCGCGCCAATATCGCCATTTTCCGTGCGGCGTCAAGCCCTTCCACGTCTGAAGTCGGATCTGCTTCGGCAAAGCCAAGATCTTGCGCTTCTTTGAGCACTTCCTCGTATGGGCTTTTTTCTTTGATCATTTTTGTTAAGATAAAGTTCGTTGTTCCGTTCACGATCCCCATCATCTTTGTAATCCGGTCTGATGAGAGGCCTTCCTCTAACGTGCGCAGAATCGGAATCCCGCCGGCAACACTGGCTTCAAAGTAGATATCGCAGCCATTTTCCTTCGCTTCAGCAAGCAGCTCAGAACCGTACACAGCCATTAAATCCTTGTTTGCTGTGACAACATGCTTTTTCGATCTCAGCGCGTCGACCAAATATTGTTTTGTCTGCTCAACTCCGCCGATCACCTCGATGACGACATCAACATCTGGATCATCGATGACATCATACACTTCTGTCGTGAGCACTTCCTTCGGCAAATCTACTTCTCTCTTTTTCTCTAGATCTTTTACAAGCACTTTTTTTATCGTAATCGGACAGCCGACCTGATGCATCAGCTTATCCTGATGGTCTTGAATAATTTTAACGACACCGCTTCCGACGGTACCTAAACCTAAAAGCCCTACACGAATTGCTTTCAAAAAAACTCCACCTTTCTTTTAATTGTCCTCTTGAAAAAGACAATTGTTAACTCAACACAGACATATAAGTTACAAACATTATATAAGCCCACTCCTGTTTTGACAAGACAGTAATCGGCTGAATTTTATGAATGTAACCGCTTAACACGTTGATATGACAAGATTCTTTATTTTCTAATTATTTTTCCGCCTTTGCCGAGCCAGCTCACGCGGGGAACAAACGGTTTCTGCGCCCGCATGTTCATGAATTCCTGCGCCGTATTTAGAAATTGCTCATAGCGTTCGCAGTCGCTAAGAATGAAGTCAAGCTGCTCTTCATAATAATGCTTTTCTGATTCTGGTGACATGTAGTAGCTCTCCACGATTTCAAAATAATGAAGCGGAAAGAGCAGGCGGCTGTATAAAAGACGTTTTGAAAACGAAGATAGCGGCGTAACTTGCTCGTATTCCTGCAAAAAGTGAAAACCCTGCTGATGAAAATCTTGTCTATGATGCAAAAACGTATGCCTCATATATTCAGCCAAATCGCGTGAGGCGTGGTCAAATACCCAATCCGCAGGAATCCTGATCAGTGATTCGGGTGACCATGTATGCCTTTCCATCCGCTGATGGCATATCGTTCCTGAATCTGCGGCTTGAGGCTTGTCATCCAGCTCAGTGTCCACTAAATATTGTATCGCGTTTTCTGACAGTCCTAAATAATATGGAAATGATTCGATCATTTTTTTATCGAATGGCTCGTGAGGAGGGGTATGAACCTTTCGCTGCCAAAACACCTCCAGCTGATCAATGCGTTTTCCCCACAGATCCTTCCACTGGCCGATTCTTCCGGCTGCCTTCACTTCATACGGATACCCTCTGCCTTTTCGGTGAAATTCCGCCAGCTCCTGTCCAATGGAGAACGCACGGTTTGAAAAAGGGGGTGCCGCCTTCAGCAGAGCGTACGTTTTCCCCTCATGTTCAAACGTCAGCTCACCTTCTTTTGTAAAGATAAAAACCGAAACGTATGGGTCACTTTGTTCTTGTAAATACTGACTCATGTAATAAAGCTCTGCCAGTTCTGTCTCTGAGAATTGGGAAACGGGGACAATCAGAAAAAATGAATTCGGCGTCTGAAAGCATTGATATGTGTGCTGGTACATGGAAAGCTGCCTAATGTGAATACCGTATTTTTCTTTTATTGTACCTTTCACAATGATCACCTGCCTGTTGAATTAGGGCTCATCACATCGTAGTCATACACGTCCGGAATTATGAATACATATTTTAATCCGACGAAGGCGCAAGAAAAAGTCGTAAACATCTCAAACATTTTGTATAAACTAGTAAAAAAGATTGGGTGAAGCTGATGTCAGAAAACGAACAAATCAGTCAGATGGAAGCAAAAGCAAGAGCACGGATGAAGGAGCGCGGCGTTGAGGTATCAGACATTGCCGAGCTTGTCTTTTTTCTTCAGAAAAAATATCATCCGGATTTAAACATTGATGAATGCACGTTGAACGTCAATCGCGTTCTCGCAAAACGCGAGGTGCAAAATGCGATTTTAACGGGCATTGAATTGGATATTCTTGCTGAGCAGAAAAAGCTGTCTGAGCCGCTGCAAACGATGCTGGAAACAGATGAAAGCCTATATGGGGTAGATGAAGTTCTGGCATTTTCCATCGTGAACATTTACGGATCAATCGGGTTTACGAACTACGGTTACATCGACAAAGAAAAACCCGGCATCCTTAAACATTTAAATGATAAATCAACCGGCGAATGCCATACCTTTTTAGATGACATCGTCGGCGCGATTTCCGCCGCGGCCTCAAGCAGGCTCGCACACCGCGCGCGGCATACAGAATAAGGGCACCCTTTTAGGGCGCCCTTTTTTAAATGTATGGAATCCATTCGGTCAGAGAGTCAATGGCGTGAGTCGGTTTTTCCATATCGTCTGTCATATGCTCTCTTTTCGTTACGCCTGTGTGAACGAGCAGCGTATCCATACCGGCGTTAATGCCGGCCATGATGTCCGTCGCATAGTTGTCGCCGACCATGAGTGTTTCGGACACATCCGTGCCAAGAACGCGCATCGCCTGCTTCATAATGATTGATTCCGGCTTGCCGATAAATACCGGCTGTACGCCTGTGGATACAGTTAATACAGATGTCAGTGAACCGTTTCCAGGCAGAAGACCTCTTTCAGTCGGGATCGCAATATCTCCATTAGTGGAAATAAAGCGGGCACCGTTTCTGATTGCCAGGCAGCCGACAGCAAATTTTTCGTATGTAATGGAACGGTCAATACCGACAACGACAAAATCCGCGTTTTCCCCGCCAAACGTCAGGCCGTTTTCTTCAATTGCCTGGCGGATTCCTTCTTCCCCGATCACATACACAGACGCGTCTTTTTTCTGCTGAGCGATATGCTGGGCAGTCGCCATGCTGGTCGTGAAGACCTGCTCTTCTGTTGCGGGAATATCAAAAGACACGAGCTTGTCCGCCACCTGCTTCGGTGTGCGCGAAGAGTTGTTTGTCACGAAAAGATAAGGAACTCCGCGATCTTTCAGCGTTCTGACAAATTCACACGCTTCCTCGATTTTTTCCGTGCCATTGTACATCGTTCCGTCTAAATCAATTAAATACCCTTTATATGTTTTCATTTCCAACACTCCTGTGGCTTTCCAGTTGTTATTTAAACGCAGAAACAGGGACAAGCTCTGTTTCCAAGTAGCTTCTGATCCGTTGCGGGAAGTCTTGCAGAGCTGTCTGATGTGCCGTGATCAGCCTGTAAAGCTCGGCGCTGTCAGCGAGCAGGTACTGCTGAACTAATGTTTTGCGGTAGGCGATCAATTGCTTGAGCTCACTTCCCTCTTGTTCCGTGACAACTTTTTCATCAACAAGTATGTCCATAATGTCATCAT
This sequence comes from Bacillus sp. LR_5, assembly GCF_042709275.1. Taxonomy (NCBI): domain Bacteria; kingdom Bacillati; phylum Bacillota; class Bacilli; order Caryophanales; family Bacillaceae; genus Bacillus; species Bacillus sp. LR_5. The sequence continues at coordinate 10,151 of NZ_JAVAXX010000026.1, forward strand.
AGCTGCCCGGGTCCCGCATAATAAAACCGTCAATCATGTCATTGCCTGTATCCAGGATGCATTCGATTAACAAATGTCCTATACGCTGAAGCGCCGGTCCCCCGATTTCAGACTGCCAGTCTGTTTGTGAGTTAAAAAGCGCCAGCTGGTGCTCATAGAACCTGAGTGTTTGCTCGATCTTGTTTCTGTCAACAAAATACATGACAGCATCCCCTTTGTGTATGTTTATTTTCTGATCCGTTTCAAGACAAAATACGCACAGCCGAAATTGCAGTATTCGTAAATGTATTCATCTAATGTGCTGATTTTCGTTTCGAAGGTTGCCTTTTGATTCTGGTCGTCAAAGAAGCCCTTGAGCCTGAGCTGACCGTATCCCCAGTCTCCCACAATATAATCGTATTTATTTAAAATATCGGAGTAACGGGCTTTAAAAGCCTCTTCATTGAAGCCGTCTTTAAAATTGTGCACCAATTCAAATTCGGCATTTTGAATAAGAATCATGATCTCACCTCTTTTTCACTCATTCCTATCATAATTCATTGCCCCGTCCCCATCAATTGCTAAAGAATAAATCATGCGATTTGGCTACCCTACACATGAGGAGGGATTTACAAATGAAACGAACTGCTGTCAGCCTCTGCCTGTTGACCGGGCTTTTATCCGGGTGCGGAGGCGCAGGATTGGACAATGCCGGGCAAAATGTCCGAAATCAGGCGCAGAATCAAACCAGACCCATTCATGTGTCTGACCGCAACGAGGCTTTTAACCGGCATGATGAGAACGAACAATTTGGCTATGTCCGCTATCAAAAAGAACAATTTGACGGCGAACAGCAGAAAACGCCGGTAATGAACCGGGAAGAAACCGCTCACATCATATCAAGTTTAACGGTTCAGCTCCCCCATATTCAAGATGCTGCAACATTGGTCACCGATCAAGAAGCGCTTGTCGTATACAAAACCGATTCTAAAAACCGCGGGCTGACCGCCGATCAGGTGAAAAAAACGGCTGCTTCTGTAATACCGCGATACTATCATGTGTATATTTCTGATAATCCAAACCATATGCAGTCGATCGAAAATTTCAGCAATCTCGGCTCTGGTTCAAGGGATATCAGAGAAATCATGTCGGGGACGATTCAAGAAATGAAAACCTCCCCGCAAGGAAGCCCCGTCTCAGAGAATGAAAATGCCAACGGAGAAACCCGACAGGACATGAAAACCGATAGGAATGACAAAAACGCCAGATGATCTGGCGTTTTGGCATTATGCTTGTGCTTGGCGCTTTTTAGATGCTTCGTTCACTTGTTCATCCGCATGGTAAGAAGAACGGACAAGCGGGCCGGCTTCGCAGTGGCTGAAGCCTTTTTGCATCGCGATTTCCTTTAATTCTGCAAATTCATCAGGGTGATAGTACTTTTGAACTTTCAAATGTTTCTTCGTCGGCTGCAGATATTGGCCGATTGCCATAATATCCACGTTGTTTGCCAAGAGGTCGTCCATGACTTCAATAATTTCTTCCTTCGTTTCGCCGAGTCCGATCATGATGCTTGATTTTGTCGGAATGTCAGGTTGCATTTCTTTCGCACGGCGCAAAAATTCCAACGAACGGTCGTACGTCGCACGCGCGCGGACTCTTGGCGTCAGGCGGCGAACCGTTTCGATATTGTGATTCAGGATGTCTGGGCGTGTATCCATCAAGGTTTTCAGGTTATCATAGTTTCCGCCCATATCAGACGGCAGCACCTCAATTGTTGTGAACGGGCTTTTTCTGCGGATCGCACGGACAGTTTCCGCAAAAATGCCTGCCCCGCCGTCTTTCTGGTCGTCACGCGCAACAGCCGTAATGACCGCGTGTTTCAGATTCATAAGCGCGACAGAATCCGCTACGCGTTCCGGCTCTTGCAGATCTAGCTCAGTCGGAAGGCCCGTTTTGACAGCACAGAAACGGCATGCTCTTGTACAAACAGAACCTAAAATCATAAATGTAGCTGTACGTCTGACCGCCCAGCATTCATGAATATTCGGACACTTTGCTTCTTCGCATACGGTATGCAGGTTGTTTTCACGCATGAGTTTTTTGAGCCCTGTATAGTTTTCATTTGTGTTTAATTTGATTTTGAGCCATTCGGGCTTTCTGAGGTGTTCGTCTTTCTTTGCCAATTCCCATCATCTCCAATATCCAATATACTCAATTTCTGACACGAAACATTCTGAAAACGAGAAAGGTGCAGGTTTTATTTCTGCAACAAAAATAATGTTTTTCTAACTAAAGAAAGTCTTTTCTTTAGACACTTTAACATAGGAAAAATTTCTCGACAAGGGAAGATGATTACTGACATTTTTAAGCCGGCTTGCCGCAAACTATGTGTATTCAATATGAAAGGAGATTATTTTGTGAAAGTTTTGTTATCCGCTCTTCTTCTCCTTTTGTTTGCGTTTGAGCCTTCTGCGTCTGGAAAAAAGCTTTCAGATCCAGTGCTGTCGAAACGGATGGAATTATATCATAAAGTCGAGGCTGTGACGCAGATTCCTTGGTATGCGCTCGCCGCAGTAGACCAGTACGAGGAAAATGTGCGGAGTAACCGAAAAGATCTGCCTGACAAAGCGGGAATCATCAGCATCTATATACCGGATGAAATCTGGAGCGGGCCTGAAAACCCGAATCCGAAAGACGATGCACCGTTAAGCATCAAAGTATTCGATGGGATTGGGATGGATGGTGACGGAGACGGAAAAGCCGAGGTCAGCAATGATGAAGATATTTTGTATACATTCAGCCAATACTTGCTGTCGTATGGCACAGATGAGGACAACATCCGTATCGGGCTTTGGAATTATTACCGACGCGATCAGACAGTCGGGATCATATCTGAATTCATGAAGCTGTTTAAAGCTTACGGCCATATTGATCTGGGCGAGCATGCGTTTCCGCTTCCGATCAGAACCGATTACAGCTATCGCAGCACGTGGGGAGATGCCCGCGGCTTCGGAGGAAGACGGATTCATGAAGGCACGGATATCTTTGCCCATTATGGCCTTCCTGTCAAATCTACCTGTTACGGCATAGTTGAAATGAAGGGCTGGAACCGCTTCGGAGGATGGAGAATCGGCATCAGAGACATTAACAATACGTATCATTATTTTGCCCATCTCAATGGGTTTGCCAAAGGGATTAAAACAGGACAGATCGTTGAGCCCGGCCAAGTGATCGGATCAGTCGGCAGCTCAGGATACGGCCCGCCGGGAACAGCTGGAAAGTTCCCGCCGCATCTTCACTACGGCATGTACAAAGATAACGGAAAAACCGAATGGTCGTTTGATCCATACCCGCACTTGAGAGCGTGGGAGCGATATGAATACAAAAAAAAGAAATAACGAAAAGCCGCCTCTTCAACGGGCGGCTTATTTGCTGCTTTTTTCATTTTTCGATTCCGATTCGGCACTGTCCTCATCTTTGCTGCTTGGGAGCTGGACAGAAGGCGTGACACCTGAGCCGCCGCTTCCGTTATAAAACTGGGGCACTTCGCCCTGCACTGCTTTAATCGATACAGGAACATTATTTGTGACGACAGCGGTTTTGCTTGCAAACGGAATGATGACCTTCACTTTAATTTCGACAAAGATGCTGATATCAATAAGTGCATTATTTATGCCATATGGCTTGATTTTGGTTTTGACATCTGTAAAAGCGTCACCGATTAAATTGAACCGGACTGGGATTTTCGGCCCTAGGTTTCCGAGGAGGCTGTTGCCGGTTACCTGTCCCAGCGGAATGTTGATCATAATATTTTCACTGGCGCCGCTGTGTCCGGAGTGGGTTTCCATCTCTTTTAGATGAGCCTGAAGCTGCTTTGTCACTTTTGTTTTTACACTATTTACAACCTGTGTATTAAAATCGATTGTCGTTAAGTTTCCGTTTTCATCAGAATTCATTTGAAACATATCTTTCATATTTTCACTGTCAGACATATAATCCTCAATCGAATCCTGGATCACCTCTGTCGCTATACGCTTCGTTTCCATCTCGCCGATGTCCATTAAAACAGGTTTGATCGAGCCATTGATCATCCAAAGGCTGACTGTTGTTGACAGGATAAAAAAGACAACTGACAGAAGCATCACGTACCGGAAAGGCAAAGGTCCTCTCTTGCGAAAAGGGCCGCGATATCTTGGCAAGAAAATCCCCCCTTACATATCACAATGTATGCTTGTAAGAGGGGACATAGTAATAGCCGGGCCAAATTTTTATTTCACCATTTTCAAAAGCGCTGCTCTGCCGCTCATGCCGGCATGAATGCCGAGATCTTCCGCGGCGTACGTGACGGATTCTAAAGGTGCGTCTAACAGCTGGTCAATGGTGCGTACACCAACTGCGCGCCCCGCCACAATGCCCCGCTCCTTTAATTTTTCATTCAGCAGCGCCACATCAAGCGCGCCGCACATAATGTATCCGTGCTCATTTGTGACAGCCATAAAATTCGTTTTTGGAAGCTTCACTGTCACAGCTGTAAAAGGCTGTCCTTCTATCATGATTGGTGTCAGATTTACCACGTCAACCACTCCCTTCATTCATCACTTTATGATGAAGGGCACAGCTTGTTGTGGGCTGACCTTCTTATTGCGCGAGCTTCCAAGCGAGCAGATCCCGCAAAAACTCCGGCATAAAATATTCTTTTTCTGCGGCGTCACGTATGATCGGAAACAGTCTGCCGAGGGTAAACATGTCAAGCACCGCAACAGAGTATTGTTTATGTTTTTCTATCTCTTCCCCGTTCAGCGTGATTCGTGTGACATGCGTGATTCCGTCATCCAGCCGTTTCGTTTCTACAGCAACACCCGCGTACACCATTTTTCCCATTACTTCTCCGCGGAAGCCGAGCCCTTTGATCCGGAGCTGCTCCATTTGTTCTGAAGCGGCATGGACAATGGTCTCTTTCAATTCTTCTCCCGTCAGTCGGACAGCCACCGGGTTGATCGGATGAGGGCAGATGCGGTGCAGATCCAGCTTCGTCACAGGACCCGCTTTCAGGGGACCGAGAATGACACCGGAATTCACCATACTGATGTCCGTCCCGCACCATTCCTTTAACGCGTACGCCAAAAGCAAAGGCAGCTCTGATTCTTCAAACCACTTCACCTCGGCATCTTGCGCAAGCTCCGCAACAGCATCGGACAGCTTCTCCTCGGCTTCACGTTCTTTTTCTTTGAGAAACGCTTTTGTTTCTGCTGATTCTCCTGTCCATTCCGCCATGTTTCGCACAGACGCTGTTTTGCTGATGATGCTTCGCTGTATGCTGTCCACCGTGATTTCTACACAGCCCACATAATGCCCGTATTTCTCGGCGCTGGCAAGCAACACGCCGTTTACCACTTGTCCATCTTCGAGCAAATGATGGGTGTGCGATTCGAGGATTACATCAATCTCAGGTACCGCTTCAGCCATTGCCTGATCATCTAGGATGCCTAAATGTGACAGCAGAACGATGATATCAGCCTGCCCTTTCACTTCCTGAATGGTTGCTTTTACGCTTTCAAAAGCATCGGTTACTGTCCATCCCAGCTTGTCATAAACGGGATAATACGGCACAGTTACACCTAAAAAAGCAATGGACATACCGTTTTTCAATGTTTTGATATGGTAAGGAACCGCCCAGGACGGACGGCTTCCGTTTTTGTCATATAGATTAGAGACGATAACGGGAAATTCAGCATGATCATATAAGGCTGCGAGCTCATCATGCGGAAGCGTAATCCCTTCGTTATTGCCGATCACCGCTCCATCAATGTGAAGACGGTTTAAGAGATCGACATTCGCTTTTCCGAAAGTCGCCTCTGTCACGAATTGAAAACGATCAAGATGATCGCCAATATCAAAAACGAGCGTCTCTTCGCTGTCTGATTGATGCTCTTTTCTTTTCTGCTCGATATAATCTACAATTTTCGGCCAGTTTTCAAAATGGCTGTGCAAATCATTTGTATGATATAAGCGGAGCTTCTCCTTCATATTATCTCTCCCTAATCGTTCAGCTGAAAATGCCTTCATAAATGAGCTGGCAGCCGATTAAAATCAATACGATCCGCATGATCATTACGATCGTTTTCGTCTGCATTTTTCTGTTGATGGCGGCGCCAAGCTTTCCGCCGAACCAGGCGCCGGGCACAAGTGCTAGTGCATACAGCCAATTGACGTGCCCGGAAATAACATGTGAAACAGACCCTGTCATAGAGGACAGGAAAATAATAAACATGGATGTTGCCACCGCAACTTTCGGCGGGAACAGGAATAACAGCATCATCGCCGGAACCATGAGCGATCCGCCGCCTATTCCGAAAAGCCCCCCTAAAAAGCCGACAACAAAGGCAATCGCAATGCCGATAGGCGCCTGATATGAGTACGTATAAGGCTCACCGGCATCATCCTGAAATGTCCGAATAATCCCTTTGTGCGCTTTGTTGATCGTCCGGGCTTTCGCTTTGAGCATTAAGGATAATGAAATAAGAATCATAAAAATGCCAAACCAAATGGAAAACGAGTTTGAATTGAACAGCTTTGACACGTAAGCCCCGATAATGCTGCCGGGACCTGAACCAATAAAGAAAATGAGCCCGCTCTTATAATCAACGGTTTTATATCTAATATAAGCCAAAGTTGAAGAAAGACCCGTAAAAATAATGACCAAAAGCGAAGTTCCAATTGCGACCTGCGGCGTCACATCCTGAAACAGCGGCGTCACTGTGCTTAGAAACATCAGAGACGGCACGATCACAATTCCGCCGCCAAGCCCAATCAGGCTTCCTACCGTACCTGCGATTAATCCCAGTACGACCAAAATCACCAACGACATCAATCAAAACCTCTTTTCTAAAATAAATCGAGCTGTCTCGGCGCAAGTCCGCTGTACTCGATATCAAGCAGTTCAAGCATCTGCTTGCCATTATCCGCGGCGTCTCCGCCGGAATTGTTGTTGAACAGGACAAAAACATCCTTAGATTGCTGCTGCAATTCATTCAGGTGCTTTTTCCAATCCGCCAGCTCCTGTTGATTGTAGCGGTATAAGTACCTGACCTCCCGCCAGTTTTTCCCGCCGTCAGGCTTCATCCAGCCCTGCTTGTTGCGTCCGTGAAACCTGACGAGCGTTTTGTTTTCATCGGTCGCGCGCAACACAGTCGGGACGCTGCCTTCCCCGATTTGCGGTTCATCACAGACACTGTGAATCCAGCCTTCCGCTTTCATAAATGAAAGCGTCTGCTCATAAAATGGCGGCGAGAACCAGGAGCGGTTTCTGAATTCAAGCGCACATGGAATATCTCCCATTTGGTGCTTGCACCATCTCAAATAAACGACATTCTCCTTCTTGCAGTCAAACCACGGCGGAAATTGAAACAGCACCATGGCAAGCTTATTGCTATGTAAATATGGCGTTAAAGACACCTTAAACGCGTCAAACATCTCCTCTTTTGAATCAAAGGGGATTTCTCCGCGCTGATGCCCTGTCATGCCCTGATACGCTTTCACGATAAATTGAAAGGTTTCCGGCGTTTCCTTCACCCACTTTTCATTATTTCGCGCCGGCTGAATTGCGTAAAAGCTCGCGTCTAATTCAACGATCGGAAAATGGGAGGAATAGGCCTGCAATTTTTTCTGGCTGGCCGTTTTCGGCGGATAGATGCTGTCATGATCCCCCCATCCCGTCAGTCCGATATAAATCACAATCATTCACCTCTCTCCCAGTTTATCACACGTGTTTTCAGGTTTCCTCGGAAATGCTGTTCATATGGCGGGAAAATGCTGAACGAAGATGCTGGTATTGTTCCTCATTCGTATCTAAAAACGCCTCTTCTCTTGAAGAAGGAATATGCTGATATTCAATCGGCGCCTGAAACTGTTCACTCGTAAAATCGTACATCACGCCATTGATGCTGTTATAAAAATGCCAGCTCTCACCGACTTTGGTTTTGAAAATGGCGCCGCCGAATTGATCTTGAATCACCAATGCCGTCACACCGCATTGTCCGCATGCCGGGCATTCTTCCGTCCATTTAGAGCTCGTATGGCGCGACCAAGATTGCTTGAGTATGTATGTGATATGTTCCATTGCCTCCGCCTCCTTTAAAAAAAGATACCACGTTGATTTCATTTTAAAAACAAGAACGGAGGAAATCAAAAAACCCGGCGGTAAAATCGCCGGGCTTACGAAGGAACGACCAGTGCTCCATCAATTTCGCTGACTGCTTCCCCATCATTGTACACGCACCGGCCTTTGCTGTAAGTGGCCGAAATGCTGCAGGGAAATGTATGTCCTTCGTAAATGCTTTTTTTATGCTTTGAAAACATCGATTCTTTTGTGACAGTGTACGGCTCCATGCTGACGAGCACAAAATCCGCATCACATCCCGCTTCAAGCCGCCCTTTTTTCTGAAGTCCGAATCGTCTCGCAGGGGCCGCTGCTGTCCATTCAGCGATGGTTTCAAATGGAATGTCCCGCTCAAGCGCCAGTTGAAGCATGGCCAATAAAGTAAACTGTCCGCCGCTGATTCCGCCCCATGATAAAAACAGATTATCCTCCCGCTTTAAAGACGGACGACAAGGGGAATGGTCTGAGGAAACCATGTCAATGTGCCCCGCAATGAGCGCCTCGATCAGCGCTTCCTTCGATTGCTGTGACCGGAGCGGGGGCGCACATTTTGCGACAGAGCCCTTTTCCCGTAAATCGTCATGGCTGAACAAGACATAATGCGGGCATGTTTCAACCGAAACATCAAGCCCTTCCTGTCTCGCCTCTCTGATCAGCCGGACCGCTTTCGCCGTGCTGATATGGACAAAATGAACCGGACAGCCTGTCACCTTCGCATACTGGATCGTGCGATACACCGCTTCAGCTTCGGCTTCCTCCGGACGGGAGGCGGCGTACGCATCCGCATCCACTTTTCCTTTATTGGCCAAAACCATCTGCAAATAACTTGTGATTGCGTCGCTCTCCGCATGAAGAGCGAGGATTTTTCCTGCAGCCGCGATTTCTGTCATGCCTTTGAGCAAGGTACGTTCATCAACAGAGCGGAACTCGTCTGTGCCTGATTTTGATAAAAACGCTTTAAACCCGATCGCCCCCGCTTCAGCCATTGGGCGGATGTCATCGATATGACCTGGCACAAGCCCGCCCCATAGTGCAAAATCCACAGCTGATTTTCGCCTGCCGAGTTCGGCTTTTGCGAGAAGATGCTCTGCCGTCACGGTTGATGGAATGCAATTGAGCGGCATATCAAAATAGGTGGTGCAGCCGCCTGCTGCCATCATTTGCGAACCTGTTTCAAACCCCTCCCAGTCCTCTCTGCCCGGTTCATTGAAATGAACATGGCAGTCTATCGCACCTGGAAACACATATTGGCCTTCTGCCTGGATCATTGATGCCCCGCTCGCTTCAATGTCTGAACCAATCTCGGTAATGACACCGTTTTGAACTGCAATATCAGCTTCTTTAACGCCATCTGGCGTAACTGCCTTCGCACCTTTTATCACCATATCGTAAGCCATATTGATCCTCCCATGTAAGGTTGACGATTTTTCATGTCAGTTTATGTAACACAATCAGTTCTATTTTCAACAGTTTACTGCTACTATGATCGTATTACATTAGCAAAACCGCTAGAATTCCTATTGAAAATTATTCATCTTAACCAATGTTTTTTATAGAAAAGGAGAATGCGCTATGAATATTTTTGATGTGATGAAAATACCGGCTTATAAAAACGCCAATTTAATCGCAGGAAAAGCAGGAGGAGAAAGAGAGGTTCAGCATGTCAATATGATGGACGCTCCGGATATCGCAGACTTTCTGCATAAGAATGAATTGCTCGTCACCACCGCGTATCACCTGAAGGATCACCCGCACCAGTTATCTGAGCTGATTCGGCAAATGGCAAAACGCGGCTGCGCGGGCCTCGGCATTAAAACAAAGCGCTACCTGGAGGATATCCCGAAAGAAATCATCGAGCTGGCCGATTCATACGCGTTTCCGATCATCGAGCTTCCTGAACACATCCGCCTCGGCGATATTGTGAATGCAACACTCAGCCACATTCTCGATATGCGTTCTAACGAGCTGCAGCAAGCCATTTACGCGCACAAAAAATTCACAAACCACATTATGAGCGGCAAGGGGCTGCAATCTCTCCTCAAAAAGGTGTCAGACCTCCTTCAGCTTCCCGTGCTGCTTCTTGACCAGCATGCCAAAATGCTTTCTGCGTCCCATCAGATTTCATTTGAGACCGAAAAGCTGAAAGGCACCCTGAATACCGTATCCGGGCCGTTTTTCACTTGTTTCTCTACGTTCTCAGATCGAAAAACGTATTCTGTCCTTCCTATTTATAATCATGAAAAAAACTGCGGCTACCTGCTGATACCCGACATGGTGCAGGCCGGAGACAAAGGATTGATTCTCACCATTGAACAAGCTGCTAACGTCATTTCCTTTGAACTGCTGAAGGAAAATGCGCTGAAGCAATTCGGCCGGCGGGCGCGCAATGAGTTTTTCAGCAATTTTATTGAGCGCTCATTTTCTTCAGACGACGAAATCAAAAACCGGGCAAAGGAATTTAAGCTGCGCTGGGATCAAAAATACATGTGCATTGCCGGAAAACTCGACCGGAATGACGAATCGATCAGCTTTACAGAAAATCAGCTCGCCTCCGATGGCGTATTCGAATTTCTTGAAGGCGAATTATCGGCGTTCCCGTTTCCGCCCCACCTCTTTATTAAAGGAAATGTCGGCATTATTCTGATCGAGGCGACAGACAGCTGGAGTGAAATGCACGCCTCGGTGATCAGCTTTTTAGAGCAGTTTCAAACACAGGTCAGAGCTCAATTTAAACGGACTGTGTCCTTTGGCATCAGCAACATATGCCAAAAGCTCATTGACGTTCCCGACGCGTTCACCGAAGCTTCAGACGCTCTGCAATCAGGGCATTTGTCAAGAAGCACGGAGTTTATTCAGGTGTATCATGCCAAAGATGTGCCTGAGCTTCTCCGCCTTCTCCCGGTTGAGGATTTGAAGAAATTTTACAACTCCACGCTTCAAAGCCTCGCTGAAAAACAGCAGGAGGATCAAAGCCTGCTTCATACGCTGTCCGTCTATTTAGAGACACACTGCCAAATTTCCGAGACGGCAAAGCGTCTGTACGTTCATCGCAATACCGTCATCTACCGCCTTGAAAAATGTGAGGAGCTGCTGGGCAAAAGCTTAAAAGATCCTGAGACGACGATGCGTTTGCGGCTTGCCTTACGGATGCAGCGGCTGATCAGCTAATGTTTGTCACATTCTCTTACAAACTGAATCGTTTTTCGTCACTTTCATCAATAACACCTGTCTTTTTCGGCTACAGTATCCAATGACACCCGGCAATCGGCACGCTATCATGTTACTAAAGTTCACATATAAAAGGAGGGACTATGGTGAAACAAAAATCGTTCGCGGTGTTCACTCTTGGCCTTCAGCATGTGCTGGCCATGTATGCAGGTGCGATTTTGGTGCCCCTGCTTGTCGGCAGGGCGCTGAATCTAACATCTGAACAGCTGTCTTACCTGTTGGCGATTGACCTGTTAACGTGCGGTGTGGCGACGCTTTTGCAAACCTTGCGCGGAGCATTCATCGGCATCGGGCTTCCCGTCATGCTCGGCAGTTCATTCGTGGCCGTCACCCCGATGATCGCAATCGGCGCGAACTACGGCGTTCACGCGATTTACGGTTCAATCATCGTGACAGGGTTATTTATCTTTCTGTTTGCACGTTTTTTCGGCAAGCTGACCGTGTTATTCCCTCCTGTCGTAACAGGTACCGTTGTCACCTTAATCGGCCTTTCACTTGTTCCGACAGGTGTGAAAAATATGGCTGGCGGCGAAAAAATAAACGGCAGCGCCAACCCCGAATACGGTTCGCTCGAAAACCTTCTTCTCTCTGTCGGCGTCCTTGTCCTGATCTTAGTCCTCAACCGCTTTCTCAAAGGGTTTGCCCGAACGCTGTCCGTTCTGGTTGGAATCGCTGCCGGGACAGCGGCAGCGGCCATCATGGGCAAGGTCAGCTTTTCTGCTGTCGCTGAAGCCCCGCTCTTTCAAGTCCCGAAGCTGTTTTACTTCGGAGCCCCTTCATTTGAAATCGGCCCGATCTTAACGATGCTGATTGTCGGAATCGTCATTATTGTCGAATCAACCGGCGTTTTCTACGCAATCGGAAAAATATGCGGCAGACCTTTAACCGAAAAAGACCTTGTCAAAGGCTATCGAGCGGAAGGAATCGCCATTCTTATCGGTGGACTGTTCAACGCCTTCCCCTATAACACCTTTGCGCAAAACGCCGGCTTACTACAGCTGACGAAAGTGAAAACAAGAAACATCGTCGTTACCGCCGGCTGTATCCTTGTCTGTCTCGGACTGATTCCGAAGATTGCAGCCCTTGCTTCTGCCGTTCCTGCGGCTGTGCTTGGCGGCGCGACGGTTGTCATGTTCGGAATGGTGATTGCGTCAGGCGTCAAAATGCTCAGCACAGCGGATCTCAAAAATCAATATCACCTGCTGACCATCGCATGCTCAATCGCACTCGGCATCGGCGCAAGCACGGTGCCCGGGATTTTCGCTGAATTCCCCGCTCCGATCCGGATTCTGGTTAGTGACGGAACCATCACCGGAAGCCTGACCGCCATCTTTTTGAATCTATTTTTCAGTTTGCGCGGCAAAAAAGAAACAACCGCTCAGAAAACTGAACTTCCGGTATTAGACCATACACTCGCATTAGAAAAAGAGGTGTAAAAAAAATGAAGGAACAGCACAATGTCTTTCAGCTGATGATGCTCGGACTTCAGCACATGCTCGCCATGTATGCGGGAGCAATTCTCGTTCCGCTGATCGTCGGAGCGGCGATCGGGCTGAATCCGGGGCAGCTGACGTATTTAATTGCGATCGATTTGTTCATGTGCGGGGCTGCGACTCTTTTGCAGCTGTGGAAAAACCGATACTTCGGCATCGGCCTCCCTGTTGTGCTCGGATGTACGTTTACCGCGGTCGGCCCGATGATTTCCATCGGCAGCACATACGGTGTCTCAGCGATATATGGCGCCATTATCGCCGCAGGGCTGATTGTCGTCTTAGCCGCGGGCTTCTTCGGAAAGCTTGTCCGTTTTTTTCCGCCTGTCGTGACCGGTTCAGTCGTCATGATCATCGGCATCAGCCTGATTCCGACGGCAATGAATAACCTGGCCGGCGGTGAAGGAAGCAAAGACTTCGGCTCACTGGACAACGTACTCCTCGGGTTTGGCGTCACAGCTTTTATCTTATTGCTGTTTTATTTCTTTAAAGGCTTTATACGCTCCATTGCGATTTTGCTCGGCCTTATCGCAGGAACAGCGGCTGCATTCTTTATGGGAAAAGTCGATTTTTCTGACGTCATAGAGGCGTCCTGGCTTCATGTTCCGTCTCTGTTTTATTTTGGCCCGCCAACCTTTGAGCTGCCGGCTGTTGTTACGATGCTCCTCGTTGCCATTGTCAGCCTGGTTGAATCGACAGGTGTTTACTTTGCTCTGGCCGATATCACAAACCGCAGGCTGTCGGAGAAGGATCTGGAAAAAGCCTACCGGGCGGAAGGCCTTGCGATTGTGCTTGGCGGCTTATTTAACGCGTTTCCCTATACAGCCTTCTCGCAAAATGTCGGTATCGTTCAGCTTTCAAAAATGAAAAGTGTCAATGTCATCGCCATCACAGGAATCATGCTCATGGCGATCGGACTGGTTCCAAAAGCCGCAGCATTGACAACAGTGATTCCAACCCCAGTTCTCGGCGGCGCGATGATTGTCATGTTCGGCATGGTCATTTCTTACGGGATCAAAATGCTTTCCAGCGTTGATTTCGATTCGCAAGGCAACCTACTGATTATCGCCTCTTCCGTCAGCTTAGGGCTCGGCGCCACAACAGTTCCCGCGTTGTTTTCATCTCTCCCGGGCTCGGCCACAGTCTTGGCTGAAAGCGGAATTGTGATCGGCAGTTTGACGGCAATTGCACTGCACGCTTTTTTTCAAACCAAACAGCCGAATGGCGCTGAAATAAAAACGTAAAGGAAGATGCCCATGTTCACAATGGATGACCTGAACCAAATGGACATACAAACACTGACAGACACGCTTGGATCTATTTTTGAACATTCTTCATGGATTGCGGAGAAAGCCGCGGCATTGCGCCCGTTTTCTTCCCTTTCTGACCTTCACCACAAAATGGCCGGCATTGTAAAAGCAGCTGATCGCCGGACACAGCTGGATTTGATCAACAAGCACCCTCGTCTCGGAACAAAGAAAACAATGAGCGTTACCTCGGTAAGAGAGCAGCAAAACGCGGGGCTCAGCAAACTTGAACAAGAGGAATACGAGGAATTTCTCAAGCTGAATGAGCACTATTATGAACGCTTCGGCTTTCCTTTTATTTTAGCGGTAAAGGGAAAGACGAAACAGGACATTCACCAAGCCCTGCTGGAAAGGCTTGAGAACGAACGAGAAACGGAGTTCCAGCAGGCTCTTGAAGAAATTTACCGCATCGCCCGCTTTCGGCTGGCGGACATCATAACTGAAAAAGGAGAGACGCAAATGAAAAGAACCATGTCTTATGGCAAAGGAAATGTATTTGCATACCGAACGTTTTTAAAGCCGCTCACAGAAGTACGGCAAATCCCAGAGTCTTCTTTTACAGGGAGAGACAATACTGTTGTCGGCATTGATGTGACATGCGAAATTGGCGGAGATGCCTTTCTGCCATCATTTATAGACGGAGATAATACACTCGTCGTGGCTACAGACTCAATGAAAAACTTTATTCAGCGCCATCTCGCTTCCTATGAAGGGATGACAACCGAGGGATTCTTACACTATGTGGCTCACCGATTTTTAGATACCTATTCTCATATGGACACGATCACTTTGACAGGCGAAGACATTCCGTTTGAGGCGATGCCTGCATACGAGGAGCAAGAACTCGGCACAAGCCACCTCGTCTTTAGAAGATCACGCAATGAACGCGCCCGGTCTGTGCTGAAAGCGGAACGAACCGGGGATACAATAACGATCAAAGAGCAGTACAGCGAAATCATGGATCTTCAGCTCGTCAAGGTGAGCGGCAACTCCTTCGTTGGCTTTATCCGGGACGAATATACGACGCTCCCGGAGGACGGCAACCGCCCGCTGTTTGTCTATTTAAACATCAGCTGGCAGTATGAAAACACAGATGACGCACGTGCTACCGATCCCGCCCGCTACGTCGCGGCTGAGCAAGTTCGTGACTTGGCGAGCACCGTTTTTCACGAACTCGAAACCCCTTCAATTCAAAATTTAATCCATCATATCGGCTGCAGAATATTAACGACATTCCCGCAGCTCACTGATGTCAGCTTCCAATCTCAAAACCACACATGGGATACAGTCGTTGAAGAGATCCCAGGGTCCAAAGGAAAAGTCTACACCGAACCGCGCCCGCCATTCGGTTTCCAGCGCTTTACCGTGACAAGAGAAGACGCCGAGAAAGAAAAACAGAAAGCCGCTGAAGCATTAGGGAGCCTGAAGGCCTGATGGGAAAGCTGACAACCCATATCTTAGATTTAACCTGCGGCAAACCCGCGGCGAACGTAAAAATTGAATTGAAGCGGCTGGGCGAAGAGGTCATCCTTGTTAAAGAGACATTCACCAACAATGACGGCCGAGTCGATGCTCCGTTGCTGGCAGGGGAAGAGCTGGTGTCTGGAGAGTATGTGATGGAATTTCATGCAGGAGACTATTTTGCGAGTCAAAAAGTGAACACGCCCGATAAGCCGTTTTTAACCATTGTCACCGTCCGTTTTCAGCTTGCAAATCAAGATGCGAATTATCATATCCCGCTTTTGCTGTCGCCTTTTGGTTATCAGGTGTATAGGGGGAGTTAAGGAGGAAGCTCGCCGGTGAGGCGGGCTTTAATATGTTTAGGCGGCTGGCAATACTGCATAAATAAAAACCTTCTCTACTTGAGAAGGTTCCTGGTTTGAAAACAGTAAGAAGCAGTATGGGTCATACTACATGTTTGATTTCTGTTAAGCTTTATCCTTACTGTTTAATAGTTTTTGATTATGCGTATTCTGTCTAGCCTTTAAACAAAATATTCATTTTTTCTTATTTGGACTTAAATCTATGTCGAAAATGATCGTTAGCCATATCTTATACTATCCTCACTGAAGGAGGTGGCAATATGGGTTACTCTAACGGTTATGGTAGCTCCTTTGCTTTGATTGTAGTGCTATTCATTCTATTAATCATTGTTGGAGCATCTTTCTTTGGAGGTTATCCAGAAGGCGTTCCAATTTAACAGTATGTTATAAGCACCTCCCTGTTCGGGCTCGGGCTAGACGCCATAAGAAGTCTTTATGGCGTTTTGCTATGTCATTAACCAAATATTACAGAGTTTTCCGATTTATATGATTCATGAGTTTTTGCTGTGCTATCCAGCAACTCTTATACGATATGTATACCTTTCACTAACTCTTTCGAGAGCAATTATCATTCCTGGGGTGCAGCAGCATTTGAGATAGTGATTGATTATGCGTTCTCTCTTACACTTTTAGACAAAATATTCATTTTCTCTTTTTTAGACTTAAATCTATGTCGAAAATGATCGTTTGGCATATCTTATACTATCCTCACTAAAGGAGGTGGCAATATGGGTTACTCTAATGGTTATGGTAGCTCCTTCGCTTTAATCGTGGTGCTATTCATTTTGTTAATCATTGTTGGTACTTCTTTCTTTGGTGGTTTTTAAGCTTTAACTTTGCCTAGCACCTCCGTTTTATGAGCACCTCCCTGTTCGATAGACGCCATAAAAAATTTTTATGGCGTTTTGCTCGTTTATCTTACAAATGTTTCTTAATCAGAGAAATATAAACATTTGCTACAAATCTGCATCTTTAAAATATCCACAGTGTTCACCCTAATATGACCGCTTTGAAAATCTTTGTTCCCACTGGGTGAGTCCACAACGCTCCAGCAAGAGACCGGCAATTGATCCTTCGGCTGCTCTTTACATATATGACAATTCGAAAATAAATTGATTAGACTAATAAGCCCGGCTTTTAAAAACCGGACTCCCTTTTCCCGCAGCTCAACTCTTTTCTAATCCTGCAAGCAGACCGCATAATCCCGCCATACCCGGTGCAGCGGCACAAATTCCCCGCCAGCCCTTCTTCTATTTCTTCATCTGTGGGATGCGGGTTTTCCTCGAACAGCGCTTTGAGGGCAATCGTCATGCCAGGGGTACAGTAGCCGCATTGGAAGCCCCCTTCTTCCAGGAAAGCGGTTTGGCAGATATCCAGTTCTTCTTTTTGAAGTCCCTCGATGGTTGTAATGGAATGGCCGTCCACTTGATAAGCCATGGTCATGCACGCATTGGACAGCTTTCCGTCGATTAGGATGGAGCACGCTCCGCAGCGGCCGATTCCGCAGGACACCTTTGTCCCGGTCAGCTGAAATTCCATTCTAAGCAGGTCACTCAGACGTGTCGTAGGAACGGCTGCAACCTCCCGCTCCTGCCCATTCACGGTCATTCGGAACTGTTCCTTTTTTACAGGAAATGGTCCAGCTTCTTTTACGTCCATTGCTTCATCCCCTTTCTGTCTATCTCGTCAAGCAGCTCTTCTCTTGAAATCGGCAGCTTGTTTATCCAGCATCCGACCGCATCGTGCACTGCCTTTACAATCGCTGGGGTGATGGCAATCGTTCCGATTTCGCCTACACCGCGCGGGCCGTGGGAATCGCCTTCCATCAGCTCTTCTAACGCAGTCAGCTTCATTTCGGGAACATCCTTCACGCCGGGAATGATATACTGGTCGAGATTTTCCGCCGCATAACGGCCGTCCGTCATTTTAGCCTCCTCCATCAGCGTATAGCCGAGTGCCATAACAGCGCCGCCTTCGATTTGCCCTCGATAGCCCTGCGGACTGACAACCGGACCTGCCGCAATAGCGTGCTCACAATCTATCAATTTGACATCGCCTGTTAATAGATCAACCTCCACCTCAACAGCCGCCGCGCCAAATGAGTAGAGAAAATGGCCGCCTACCACAGGATCAGGCGTTGTCGGAAAATCGAATGCTGTTTCCTCTACCAAAGGGCCTTCTTCAGCCAGCTCTCTATACGTCACCACGAGCTTCTTTGAGTTTTGGTCACGCAAGCCCTCGGCACCAAGAATAAGGTTTTCCGCTGAACAGCCGCTCCATTCTGCCGCCCGTTTTTTCAGCTGAGAAAGAAACGGCTTCTTCAAACGCCGGATCGCGTGCCATACCATGCTTGTGCCGCGGGATGCTGTGGATGAGCCTGATTTTGGTACTATTGCGGTATCCCCAATGACAATGGAAATATCTTCCGCAGCACAGCCCAGCTCCTCGGTGACAATATGTTCGATTGCCGCTAGAATACCCTGTCCGCATTCTTCAAATCCGAACGAAGCCATAATTTTGCCGTCACTTGAAAGGGACAAACGGCCTCCTGCCGCATCCATTCGTCCATACCCCAGCCCGCCGCCGTGCATTGTGATTGCCGCTCCCGTGCCTCTCCGTATATACCCTGAGTTCTGGTGTTTTCTTGTAAGAATGGGAGATTCAGAAATGGCATTCAACACCTGCGCCGCTCCGTCAGTCGATGCAATCCGGTGCTCAAGCGGCCCCAAGTCATGCGGTTTTCTGATATTTTTTCTTCTCAGCTCCAGCGGGTCGATGCCGAGCATGCCGCTGAGACGATCTAGATGGGTTTCGAGGGCAAATGTGATTTGGTTGCCGCCAAAGCCCCGAAATTCACCCGCCACCCCGTTGTTCGTAAACACAGATATCCCTTCAGTCCGGATATTTGGAATACGGTAAGGCCCCGCGGCGTGCTCGACAGAAAAGTCAAGAACAGCCGGTCCGAGTGTAGCGTAAGCGCCTGTGTCCGCCACAATTTTCACATCATGAGCCAAAAGTTTCCCCGCATGATCCGCACCCGTTTTTATCGTAATCTTCATCGGATGGCGTTTAATGCCAGAACGTACAGATTCCTTTCTGGTCTGATGAATTTTGACGGGAAGTCCGCTTTTCAGTGCTAAAAGAGCGGCATACGGCTGGATATTCAGCTCATCCTTCCCGCCGAACGAGCCGCCCATCGGGCTCGACACAACCCTGATCTTTTCTTCAGAAATGTCAAAAATACGGGCAAGCTGGAAACGGTCTTTATAGCCATGCTGCGTTCCTGCATACATCGTAAAGCCCCCATTGTCTTCAGGAACGGCTACGCCTCCTTCCGTTTCCATATACGTATGCATCTGCCGCGGCAGCTCGTAGGTTTCTTCAAGGACCGTGCCAGATGCTTGAAATCCTTCTTCAACATCGCCGTGTGAAAAACATGCGCGATGCAGGATATTCCCGTCCTCGTGCAGTTTTTGCGCGTCCGGCCGAAGCGCTTTTTCTGGTGAATCAATGACCTCCAGTTCTTTATACTCAATACGAATCAGCTCCAGCGCCGCTTCCGCGATTTCCTCCGTTTCCGCAGCAACTGCGGCGACCGCATCTCCGACGTACCGTACCCTATCCGTACATAAAACCGGCTGATCAGGGATGACAATGCCAAATCGGTTTAAACCGGGAACGTCTTTATGAGTGACAACTGCCCGCACACCTTCCATTTCTTCAGCTTTCATGGTGCAAATCGACACGATCTCCGCATGAGGATAAGCGCTTCTCAGCACTTTGCCATACAGCATTCCTGGAAAGCTGAGGTCGGTCATATATTTCAGTTCCCCTGTGACCTTTCCTCTTCCATCCGGCCTGATTCTTGACGGTTTGTTGATCATCATTTATTCCCCTCCCTCAGCCATCAGCTCTGCCATGATGACGTTGGCAGCGGCTTTTTTTCTGTATGCCGCTGACATAAAAGCATCTGCGGCAAACGGCAGCTCACGGACAAGCGTTTCGTAAAGCTCGTGCGGATTCCACCCTGACGCCATCCATATCTCTTCGCTTTCCATTAATCTTTCCGGTGTAATATCGGCATGGCCAGCGGCGAGGCTAATGCCGCCGTCTTTCAAAAAACGTCCAGCTATAACCGCAACAGCTCCAGTAAAAGCCTGGCGCCTCCCAAGCTTGCGGTAAAACACTCGCTCTCCCTCCGCACGAGGGATGATGACACGCGTAACGATGGCAGTTTCAAAGTCTTCATCTATGAGCCAATCGCCAAGCGGTAGCCTCATCAGCTCCTTTTGGTACACGATAAGCTCAGCATCAAGCACAAGCAGGAGGGGAAGCAAATCCCCGATTTTACTCGCGATGTTGCCGCCAAGCGTGGCTCGGCTGCGGATTCCGGGTGCAGCAACAGCGGAAGCAGCTTCGCTGAAACAACCAAGCGCACTCTTAATTAGGGAGTTCTTTCTGCATTCACTCAGTGTTGTAAGCGCCCCGATCGACAGATGGGTGTCACTGGCGCTGATTCCTCTCATCTCGTTGATTCCTTCAAGACTGACGAGATGCTGTTTCGGAAGAATCCCTTTGTCCCACTGAAGCTGAAGCAGCGTGCTGCCCGAGACGGCACATACATCTGGGGCAAGCTGCTCCAAAAGTGAGTAGGCTTCATCGAGCGCTGCCGGCCTCCATAATTGAATATCCATCCTTGCTTTTGTCACTTGGCCATTCAAACCATCAACCTCCTCACCATGTCGTATTCCTCCGGTGTATCAATGTCTTTCAACTCCGAGCTTGCCTTTGCCTCCAAAACGGCTCCTGTTCCAAGCTGCCCGCTTTTCAAAAGACTGCGAGCCCCCTCATCTCCCTTTAACTCCTTTACATAAGGAAAACAAGCCGATGAGAAATAGATTGGCGGGGCGAACGCGCCTAAAGACGAAGACACGGCAAATGACTCAGGAGCCATTGCCACAAGGGCATTGAGATGATCAACGGAAAGCTGCGGCTGGTCGGCTAATAAAATGACAACCCCGTCCGCTCCCATGCTTTCTGCTTTTCTCACCCCGCTGCTGACTGAATGCCCTTGCCCTTTTTCAGCTTCTTGACAAACGTGCAGGCTCCAGCGTTTTCGAAAAGGCGGCGCGTGATATGGCGCTCCCATCCACTCATGGGAAGCACGTTCAGTTCTCTCGATGATCAGCACGTGATCAAGGCGGGACAAGAGAGCGGTTTTCAAAGAAAGCGATCCGATGGTTTCTCCCTTTAACGGCAAAGCCAGCTTGTTTTGCCCCATTCTTTTGCTTTTGCCGGCAGCGAGAAACACTCCGATCATATAGGGGTTTCTCATACAACCGCCAGCCGTTTTCTTGTTTGAATGATTTCCGCGACAACGCTGACGGCAATTTCCTCGGGGCCTTCCGCACCGATCTTCAGCCCGACCGGACTGTAAAAGTGAGCCGGCGGCTGTTTTTCATTCAGCAGCCGCTTCGTACGGTTTGCCGAACCCAACAGTCCGATATAATGAAGATTTTGAGAAAATAAGAAGTCGATGATCGCTTGATCGTGCTGAAAATGGTGGGTTGCCACAACAGCTGCATCATGCGGGTAAAACTGAAATTCACTCAGCATTTGTTCCGGAAAAGCAGTGATCAGCCGATCCGCTTTTGGGAATAGAGAGGATGTGCAATAAGCGGGGCGCCAATCTGTCACGATAACAGAAAACCCTGTATCAGCCGCCAAATTGGCAAGCGGCACAATATCCGGCCCTGCTCCAAACAGAATGAGACGCGGCTTCGGTTCAATTCGCCGAATAAACATGTTGGTTGATGAATCAAAATGCGGTAAATGAAGCGTTGAAGCGGTACGTTGAATGTCTTGCAGAGGCGCGTCCGGCCAGTTCCCAAATTGCCCGTTCTCCGACAGAAATATATAACGGGAGGAGTCGAGCTGCGTAACGGCTGTGACAGCTTTGCCTGAATGAAGGCAGTCCCTCACTCTTTCATAGTGCCGTCTTTTTTCCTGAGTGATTCGCTCCGCATGAATATGAATTATGCCGTTGCATCCGGCTCCCATGCCCCAGGAAAGATCGTCCTCCGCCCGCATGTCATATGGAATCAGCACTGACGTCAGCTGATCGCCCAGTTCACTAATTCTGTGGAGCAAATCTTCTTCCACACACCCGCCGCTCAGCAATCCGACCCGTTCGCCATTTTTCTTAAAGAGCATAGAAGCGCCTGCTTTTCGATACGATGAGCCTTCCACTTGAACAATTGTCGCAAGCACAGCCTCATCCTGATCTTCCAGGAGCGCATCTAACACCATGTGCAAATTTCCCAATGCTGCATCCCCCTCTCAAAAATCGCTGTAAGAAACAACAAGTTCAGCATGGTTTTATAGGTAACTTGTATAAAGAATAGATGATGGAAGGAGAAATGACTCATGCTTCGTCAGAAAATGCAACACAGAGAAAGAGGATTTGTAAAAAGAGTCAAACAAAGAAAAACAGATTGGAGAAAAAGCGAAATCGCATCACTAAAAAAGCTTGCGGCGTTCCGCAAGCTTTTCTTTATACCGCTGCCTGGCGGCCAGCGTTTTCATACACATCAAGGGCTGCCTGGAGGGCTTTTCCTGCTTCGATCCCTGCGCCATGTCTCAGCATCACAGCCTCTAACCCGGCAAGCACGAACAGCACGTTTTCTTTCCTGCAGCTGTAGCCCATCGTGCCAATTCTCCAGATCTTTCCCGCCAGCGGGCCGAATGAGCTGGCGATTTCGATGCCGAATTGCGCCAACAGCATGTGGCGGACAGACTCGCCGTCAATGCCGCCGGGGATTTCTACACAAGTGACAACAGGCATTTTGCAGCTGTCATCTCCAAACAGCTTCAGCCCCATTGCCCTAATCCCAGCTGCTAATGCGGTCTCATGGTGGCGATGCCGCTCAAAACGGGCTTCAAGACCTTCTTCAAGCACCAGCCTGACACCCTCACGCAAGGCGTACAGCATCGTCGTCGCTTCTGTATGATGATTGAGCCGTCTTTCGCTCCAATAATCCTCAAGCTGGCTCAAATCAAAATAATTGCTTGTGATTGGCCGGTTTCCCGAAAGCGTTGTCCTGTCAGCTTGTGTCGCAATCCCGCGCTCCACCTTTTTACGCGCCGCAATCACATCCGCCACCCGCTCATTATATGTAATCGGCGCCATTCCCGATGGAACAGACAAGCACTTTTGTGTGCCGCCGATAGCCGCGTCAATCTTCCAATCATCGACTTTAACCTCGCAGCCGCCAATCGTCGCAACTGCATCGACAATAAACAATGCATCCTCGGCTCGGCAGGCTTCGCCGATGGCTTTTAGCGGGTGAATCCGCCCTGTCGATGTTTCCCCATGCACCATTGCCACAATTTTCGGCTTCACTTTTTTCATTTCCCGTATGATGTCATCCGGGTCAAAAACCGTTCCCCATTCACACTCAAGCGTATGAACATTCGCCCCATACCGCTCGGCAATTTCAGTCAGCAAATAACCGAAGCGGCCATAAATTGGAATAAGCACATCATCTTCCGGCTCAATCACACTCGCCAGCACCGCTTCGATTCCCGCCCGTGAAGTACCGTCAATCGGATATGCCCAGCGGTTTTTCGTTTGGAACAGCTCCCGAAGCATCTCCATTGTTTCATTCATGATACCGGTAAACGCTGGATCAAATTGCCCAACAATCGGGGTACTCATCACTCTTAATACACGCGGATCAACCTCAACAGGACCCGGCGTCATAATCGTTCTTAACGGGGTACATAATTCTTTTCTGCCTGACACAGCCATTCCTCCTTTATCAATAAGCCAGTTTGTATAATAAATCAGTCAATGCGCGGACGCCGATCTCAAGCTGTCTGGCTGAAGTATATTCCTTCGGAGAGTGGCTGATGCCGCCGCGGCTTGGCACAAACAGCATACAAGCCGGATAGCACCTTCCGATCATTTGTGCATCATGCCCTGCTCCGCTCACCATTTCTTCACAGCTGATCCCGTTTTCTGCCGCTGTCTCAAAAGCCGCAGCCTTTAGCCTTTCGTCCATCGGCACAGGCTCTATCCGCATATATTCATCAATCATGGCGCGAATTCCTTTTTGATGGCAAATGCCGTTGATCAAAGCAGCCATATCTTCATGAAATTGCTCCAGCACGTGCTGATGCTGATGGCGAATATCGATTGAAAACTGCACGCGGCCCGGTATGACATTGGCTACATTGGGCTCTGCCGTTATCTTTCCGCATGTCAGGCGAAGCTCATCCGGCTGCTCTTCCGACCGCAGCAGCAGTTCATGAATGATGCGGCTGCTGGCTGCAAGAGGGTCCTTGCGCCATTTCATGGAGGTGGTTCCCGCGTGATTGCATTCCCCCTCCAGCGTGACGAGATATCGCCTCTGCCCCGCAATACTTGTCACAATGCCGAGATCCCGTCCTGACATTTCCAATGTCTTCCCCTGTTCAATATGAAGCTCAACAAAAGCACTGATATCTGTCCTATACGCTGACTGAAACACGCCTTTGCCAAAGCCGTTCTCATACATCGCAGATTGCAGTGAAACTCCTGATTCGTCTCTCGGTTCTCCCGCATCCTGTACTGAAAAAACGCCTGTCATATTCCCCGATCCCCAATAGGTCATCGGGAAACGGCTCCCCTCCTCCTCACATAAGGAGACCGCTTCGAGTGTTTTTTTCGGCGCTCCGTACGTTTCTTTGAGCTGCTTGATCGCCAGCATGGCCGCAAGAACGCCGTAAGCGCCGTCATACTTTCCCCCATTGATGACAGTATCGATATGTGAACCGGTTACAATCACTTCATCCGGAGACTGGGTGCCCGAAAGCCTTCCAAAAACATTGCCGACATCGTCGAATCTTGTTTCAAGCCCGAATGAAGACATTTCCGTTTTGACTGCGAGCTGCGCGTCCATCCACTCTTTTGTATACAAAAGCCTCGTTACGCCGCCGTCCGCAGATGCGCCGTATTGGGCGAGCCATTCAATATAATCTGTGATGCTGTTTTTGACTGATAGCTTCTGCTTTTCCATGTACTCCCCCCTCTGGCCGTTATGGTGACTTCATTATAGAAGGAGGAACTCGATAGTTCATTGACAGAATAACCAAAAAAACGTTTATTTTTTAGTCACAGTATCTATCCAGCACCATAGCAACCAGAAACCTCCCTACCTCGCAGTGCCATTTTCATGTAAAGTCAAAAGAAAACACAGTAAGGGAGAGAGCCAAAATGCAACAATGGATTAAAGACACAGCAAGAGGAAAAGGGGGTCAAAACACCTTTCATATGAACAAGCCAAGCTTGCGGGAGAAGCGATGTTTTCCGGTAAAGCAAGCGATGTGCAAATCGCGGCATTTCTGATCGCAGAACGGATCAAAACAGAAACGTCGGACGAAGCAGCAGTGGATCAAATAATGAGCCAGGCCGGACAGGCAGAAAAAATCAAGGCGATTCTCAGCGGCAGCGAGGAAGCCGGATTAGACTATGAAAGAAAGCAAGTCATCATGAATGCGGGACTGCGTTACTATTTATTCGGACATACCACATCAATTGAAGAAGGAACAGACCTTGCCAAATCTCAGCTGAAGCAAAAACGGGGCCTAAAGATATTGGAACAGTGGATATCTGCCTCCTCCAAAGGAACTAATTTACAATTTTAAAGAAAAATATACAAAATGACACTTCTATCCTTGATTTCATTTTTAGATAATAGACATGATCTGATAAAAGGAGGGCAAGTGATGACAAAAAGAACAAGGTTTCTGCCGCTCGTCTGTGTATTACTGATTTCCGGATGGTTTGCGCCCGCCGCATCAGCAAGCCCGCAAACCGCATTGAGTCTGAATGACCGATTAGCGTCTTCCCCTTCAGGAACCGTGGGCCTTCTCTCATTAGCCGCTCCCGCTGCACCCTACACTGACACAGATACCTATTATGAAGGGGCTGAAGGAAAAACAGGAGAATCGCTAAAAAGCGCTCTGCACCGCATCGTTAGCGGACACACGATGCTGTCCTACAGCGAAGTATGGAACGCGCTGAAAGAAACCGATGAAGATCCGGCAAACCCGAATAACGTCATCCTGCTCTATACGAATGAATCGCGGTCGAAAAACCTGAACGGCGGCAATATCGGCGATTGGAACCGCGAGCATGTCTGGGCGAAATCTCATGGCAATTTTGGTACAAGCAAGGGACCTGGCACCGACATTCACCATTTGCGCCCGGCTGACGTTCAAGTCAACAGCGCCAGAGGAAATATGGATTTTGACAACGGCGGCACTGAATATGCAAAAGCGCCGGGAAATTATTATGATGGAGATTCATGGGAGCCTCGCGATGATGTAAAAGGCGATGTGGCGCGCATGCTGTTTTACATGGCTGTCCGTTACGAAGGTGATGACGGCTACCCTGACCTTGAGCTTAATGATAAAACAGGCAACGGCTCAGCCCCTTATCACGGAAAACAATCTGTCCTGCTTGAATGGAATAGGCAGGACCCGGTTGATGACCGCGAGAGAAAAAGAAATGAAATCATTTATGAGAAATATCAGCATAACCGCAATCCATTTATTGACCACCCTGAATGGGCTGACGACATTTGGCCGTAAGAAAAAGGTGCTCCTGTTTAGGAGCACCTTTTCTAATACACAGCCTCTTCTGTCTCCGCATCGAAAAAGACGGCGTGACCCATTTTCACTGCCAGCTGGATCAGATCGCCTGCGGCGATTCGCGTGTTTCCGTCCAGGCGGACCGTGAGCCGCTCGCCCCCAGACGTGACATGTACAATTTGCTCTGATCCCAGATTTTCATTCACTTCCACCTTCGCTTTAAACACTGAATCAAACAGCTGATCATTTTCAGTCATATGTGTGATATGCTCCGGCCGGACGCCGGCAATCATCTGCTCGCCGGCATATCCCTTTTCTTTAAGCCGCTTCGCTTTTTCTTCAGGAATATGAAGCCGGATCGAAGGGTTTGTGAAAAACAGCTCGCCATGGTGCTCTTCAATGGCGCCTGTCAGAAAGTTCATTCCGGGAGAGCCGATGAAGCCTGCGACAAACAGATTTGCCGGGTAATGATAAATGTCATGAGGTTTCGCCACCTGCTGGATTTCCCCATCATTCATCACGACAATCCGATCGCCCATTGTCATCGCTTCGGTCTGGTCATGCGTGACATAAATGATGGTTGCCTCTAAACGCTGGTGCAGCTTGCTGATTTCTGTCCGCATCGTCACTCTCAGTTTTGCATCCAGATTGGAAAGCGGCTCGTCCATTAAAAAGACCTTCGGCTCCCTTACAATCGATCTGCCAAGCGCCACCCGTTGCCGCTGTCCGCCAGAGAGCGCCTTCGGTTTTCTCTTCAGCAAATGTTCAATCTCTAAAATTCTAGCTGCCGCATGAACCCGCTCAGCAATTTCCTGTTTCGCCATCTTTCTAAGTTTTAATCCGAACGCCATATTATCAAATACCGTCATATGCGGATAGAGCGCATAGTTTTGGAATACCATCGCAATATCACGTTCTTTCGGCGGGAGATCATTGACCCGTTCCCCATCAATGAGGAGGTTTCCTTCAGAGATGCTTTCCAGCCCCGCCACCATACGCAGCGTTGTCGATTTTCCGCATCCTGACGGCCCCACCAGCACCAAAAGCTCCTTATCCTTTACATCTAAATCAAAGTCCTTCACCGTTAATTGGGAGTGATATGATTTTTTGACATGTTCAAATGATAATGCAGCCATCAGAAATTCCCCCTATCTTTTGATCTGTTATTTCGTCACTGGAAACAACTTGGTCTTTCTGTTATTTTTAGAGTAATCGATTCCTATTTTTGCTATATTTCTAAAATAAAAAATGTAAATTTGTATTATAACGTCATAATACATTATAATATGAATAATAGGTTAAAAGGAGGCTACTCTTTGTTAAACAACGGAAGTTCTACACCTTTATACATTCAGCTAAAACAAATCATCACTGATGACATCAAAAAGGGCGTGTATTCCCCAACCGCCAAGCTGCCTACTGAAAACGAGCTTTGCAGCAAGTATAATGTCAGCCGCATTACCGTCAGGAAAGCCATTCTCGATTTAGTTGAAGAAGGCTATCTGATCCGGCAGCAAGGAAAGGGAACGTTCGTTAAAAGCCCTAAATTAAAACGAGAGCTGATTGCAGTAAACGGCTACTCGGAATTTATGGAATCAACCGGCAAAAAACCGAAGCATCAGGTGCTGTCCCATGAGATCATTCCGGCGGCAAAACCCATTGCCGAAAAGCTGCAAATCAATCCCGAGAGCCCTGTCGTTGAATTAAAACGGATTTTATATAACGATGATCAGCCGCTCACCTTTGAAGTGACACATTATCCGCTGGATTTGTTTCCCGGCATTGATACCTTTATTGCTGACGGCGTATCCATGCATGATATTTTGCGACAGCAATACCAAGTTGTGCCCACACACAATACGAAGCTATTAAATGTTGTATATGCCCAGCAGGAGGAAAGCAAATACCTGGATTGCGATATAGGGGATGCGCTATTTGAAATCGATAAAACGGCTTTTACATCAAACGACCAGCCAATCTACTGCTCATTGTTTTTGATGCACACAAACCGTGTTACTTTTACCATCAACAGCCCCTACACATAACAGGCATAAAAAACGAGACACTGCTTATAGTATTCTCGTTTTTTCACTGCTTCCCCCATCCTCCAAGCGAAAAGGATGGCCATAGCCGAAAGCCCCGTACACGCCGCATGTTTTTGCAGCCGTTTCCGCCGCTTTGCCCAAAGCATGCATTATGTCCTGCTTCTCGCAAAAAGCAGTCAAGAAACCCGCTATAAATGAATCTCCCGCTCCAAGTGTATCTATTATATCAGTTTCCACAATCGGCTGATGATAGATTCGGTCACCCGCAGACAAGATCGCCCCTTGGCCCCCGCGGGTCATACATACGACTTTCGCTCCATACTTATGAGCTTTTTCAGCAAGCTCGCCGCACTCTGACTCACTCAAATCGCTGCCTGAAAAAAACGCATACGTCACATAAGGACAGACCTTCCTCAAATAATTATCCTCCCGATTGGTTGAAAAATCAAAGGAGACCGGGATCAGGCCGCACAGCTGCGGAAGATCGTTCTCAAGTCTGCTGTACACACTGGTATGCAGCAGATCATGTCCGCTGATAAAGGATACATCTTTCTCCTGAAACACAAGACGGAGCCGGGACTGAATACCGCCTTTATTTGATCTGACAAAAATACGGTCCCCCTGTTCATCAAGGGTGACAATCGCCATTCCGTTTTCTCCGTGCGCCTGGCGAATATAATCCGCATTGACCTTCTCCAATTTCAGTACGTTCAAAAGATGTGCCGCGGCTTCGTCATTGCCGACGATTCCGATATAGGAAGCCTCGTGCCCGAGCCGTTTGGCAAGCACTGCGACGTTTAAGGCATTTCCTCCCGGGTAGAACGTTTCTTGGTCCTGATAGTAATCTACAACGTTATCTCCAACCGCAATCAATTTCATTGTGCTTCCTCCTTTATCCTTTTACACTTCCGCTTGCAATTCCGCGGACAAAGTATTTCTGCATAAATAAAAATAGAATAATAATGGGCGCAGCCGAAATCGTTAATCCCGCCAGCAGGACGCCCCAGTCTGTCTGCAGTGCGTCTCTGAACTGCATCAGCCCGGCTGGAATGGTCCGCAAACTCTCATCATCTATGAAAATAATCGCAAACATAAACTCATTCCACGTATGGTAAGCCGTCAAAATGCCGGATGTCACCAAAATCGGCACGCTCATTGGTAAGAAAATTCTGAAAAATACCCCGAAACTCGTACAGCCATCTAAATAAGCCGCCTCCTCCAATTCTTTGGAAATAGAGAGAAAATAAGAGCGGATCAAAATGATGGTGAACGGGATCCGGTAAGCAGCATACGGCAGGATTAACGCCCAATACGTATTGTAAAGGCCCAGCGACTGAATAATAGAATAAAGCGGCACAAGACTGACCTGCGGCGTCAGCATCAAACCGCCAAGACAAAGCACCAAAAAGAATCCTTTTCCTTTAAACTCAAACCGGGAAAGGCCGTACGCCGCCCATGCACTGATAAAGACGGTGATCACACACGTAAGCGACGTGACGATGACACTGTTCATAAAATAAGAAGAAATCCCCTGATTCCAGGCGGACACAAAATTTTCCGGATGCCACGAAGACGGCAGCGACCAGCTATGTTCAAAAATATCGTCCGAGTTTTTAAAGGCGCTCATCACCATCCATAGAAGCGGATAGGCGATCGCAATCAGATAAAGAAACAGAAAAACCCACACAGACGTTTCTCCGATGTACCATTTTCGTCTAGGCTTTCTTTTCATCTCAATGTGCCGGTCAGGCACAGGCTCCAATCTGAACGAATCTGTCTTCTTCTGAGGCAGCATCTGTTACTCCTCCTTTCCAGTTTTAAAGAACTTCATTTGCATGAGCGACAATGCGAGCGTAATGATTAACACAACTGTGGCAATCGCTGAGGCATAGCCCATCATATCCTTTGTAAAGGCGCTTTTATATAAAAACGTGCTTAAAACTTCTGAAGCGTTTCCCGGCCCGCCGCCTGTCAATATGTACGGTTCATTAAATACCGTAAAGGCGCCGGTCAGCGTCATGACCACCGCAACAAAAGACATCTCTTTCGTCTGGGGAACGGTAATATGAAAAAACTGCTGAATTTTCCCCGCGCCGTCAAGCCTGGCCGCTTCATACAGTTCATCCGGTATTTTTTGAATCGACACAATGTACAGCATCGCAATATAACCGACAGATTGCCATTGAGACACAAAAATAACAGAAAGCATAGCCGTGCTGTCCTCCCCGAGCCAGGCTCTCGTCAGCTGATCAAGACCGACCGCCTGAAGCAGCTGATTCAAAAGCCCCGTCTCAGGGTTGTAAATAAAATCAAACAAAAGCGCGATCACCGTCATTGAGATGACAACCGGCAAAAAGAAAACAGTACGAAAAAACGGCGACCATTTTCTGACCAGCTTATCCTCAAGCACCGCCGCCAAAATCAAACCGCCAAATACCTGGCATACAATTGAGATCACTGCGTAAAGCACATTATTGGTAAGTGCCTGATAGAAGACAGGATCATGAAATAATTCAACATAGTTTTTCAATCCGATAAACGTTTTTTCCGGAGAAAAAGAGCTCCACTGAAACAGGCTGAGGAAGACATTCTCAAAAATCGGGATATAAACAAAAAGTAAAAAAACGAGAGCGGGCACCAAAAACAAATAGGGGATTATTTTATTCTGATTGACCAAGGATATCTCATCTCCTTTATAAAAAGAAAAGGTGCGAAGTTTCACCTTTTCTTTGATTTATTCAGCTGACGCTCTCATTTGCTTCGCTGCTTTTTGAACAGCTTTCATCACCTGCTCCGGTGTCATGTCGCCGCCAAGCATTTGCTGGACGCTCGTTAAGTACGCATCTGCGATTTCAACATCGACATCCATATCAAACCATGGAACCATTGATTTGGCATCAACAATTTGCTGAACCGCTTCACGCTGAATGGCTGTAGAATTTTCTTCGGTAGCCGTTCCTTGCACCGCGCTGTATTTCCCGACATCTTTGACGAGCTTTTCACCCATTTTTTTCGACGTCAGAAACTGCAAAAATTCCATCGCTTCCTTCGGATGTTTTGTTTTTGAGGCAATCATGAACCCTTCCGGCGCTCCCGTTAACGCTTCTGATGATCCTTTTTGCCCGCTGATTTCAGGGAATGGGAACATCCCTAGATTCACCGGTTCAACCAGCTTGATTTCCGCTGTTTCTGCATATATCATCGCCGACTTTCCGCTCTTAAATTGCTGTCTTACATATTCGTGGTCGACGGAGTTTACATGTTTATTGAAGTAAGGCATCAGCTCCTGAAGCTTTTCAAGTGCTTTTACATAGCCTTCATCAGTAAATTCACCCGTTTTGGCGTTATAGTCCTTTTCCCGTGTTTTTTCATCGACCATCCGCTGATTGAGCGTGCCGATATAGTGCGAGATTGTCCACGTCGCCTTTGTTCCGAAGCTAATTGGTGTGTAGCCATTTTCTTTCAGCTTCTTTGACACATCGATTAATTCATCCCATGTCTTCGGAGGATCAAGGTTCAGCTTTTTAAAAATGTCTTTATTATAAAAGAATGATTTAGCGTCCATTTGCCATGGCACGCCATATTGCTTGTTTTCATAAGTAAATGGTGTAACTTGCGATTGAACGAGCTGTGATGACCAATCTGTATCACTTTCGTAGTAGGACGAAAGATCAAGTGCCTTATTGCCTCTGATGAATTTAAAAGCAAACTCGTCACTCCAAGAGAAGTAAATGTCAGGAGGGCTGGTGGTTCCCAGCATGACCTTAATTTTATCTTTATAAGAGTCATTCAAAACGGCTTCAATTTGAATGTCGATATCCGGATGTTCTTTTTCAAATTCCTTAACAACCTCTTCAAAATAACTTTTTTCCGGCTCCTTCGGCCATCTGTGGAAAAATTTCAATGTCACCTTTCCGTCCGATGAACTGCCCTGGCTCGAACAGCCCGCAATGGTGAGCATACTGACAGCTGCAATGATCAAAAACAACAACATTTTCTTCAAAGGGTTGGCCTCCTCTGGACATTAGACTATAATGTTATATAACATTATAGTCTAATGCATAATGGTTCCTCAGTTTCAGATCAATACTCAACTTTCCACATGTATCTTCTATGAGATAAAGGATGATTTCTCGCCTCTGCCAGCTCATCCGCATAGCTTCTCAGTACACGGTTGAGAACGAGCGGAGCAAGGTAGCCTTTAACTGAATCGTCAATTGCAGTGAAGTCGTAAGATGCGGCATCAAGCACTGTGAGCTTTTTGCCATACTTTTTCGAGAAGGTAAGCGCCCGCTCTTCAAGAGGTCTAGTTTCATCTAAACCGAGCAGGATGATAAACGGCACGGATTCATCAATAATTTCAAATGGTCCGTGAAAATATTCTCCGGCATGAATGGCGTGGGAATGAATCCATTGCATTTCCATGAGAATGCAGATGCTGTAGGAGTAAGCGACACCGTAGTTTGCACCGCTTGCCATTGTATAAATAATGCTTTCTTTTTCATGAGCTTTTGCGAATTGCTGTGCGTTGTCAGCTTCCTGCTTAAGGGCTTCTTCATACACAGCCTGCAATTGATCTAAACCTTCAATTGCTTGTTCAAATTTCGTATTGTTTTCTAATACTTGCAGGGTGCCGAAAACGATTTGATACAGAACGCCATAGTTCGTATTGATCGCAAGCGCCTCGTCACCCCAATCGTACTGGGCAACATATTGTGCTTCCTGCGCTAAAGGAGACTCTGGTTTATACGTCATCGCAATCGTAAGTGCGCCTTTGCCCCTTGCAAACGCAGCGGCTTTGACTGTTTCCGGGGTATTTCCCGAATGCGAGCACAAAATAACAAGAGACTTTTCACCAAGCTGAACAGGGTTGCGCTGAATAAATTCATTAGAGCTGTAAAGGTCGGAGTTGATTGATTTTGACTCCCTGTCAAACACATATTTACTCGGATACATAATGGCCGAAGACCCTCCGCATGCGACAAAGAATACATGGTCAATGGTTTTCCCTTTCAAATCCTGCAAGAAAGCTTGAACCTCACGATTTACTTTTGCTGTGGCCTGACTCAAATCCTTCACTCCTCAT
>NZ_JAVAXX010000260.1:0-8981 GCF_042709275.1 Bacillus sp. LR_5
TGATCAAACAATGTGTGATTTGTCTATCTCTTCTCGTCTTTGGCACCACAGCCGCTCACGCAGAAGAAACACCTCTTGTAACCGCCCGCCACATGTCCAAATGGGAAGAGATTGCTGTAAAAGAAGCAAAAAAAAGGTACCCGCTTGCACAGGTACTGTTCAAACAAAAAGTATGGGACCGTAAAAGAAAAGATGAAGCAGTGAAGCAATACCATTTAACTCTGAGGGAAGGGTCAAAAGAATTCGGCGTTTTTGTGACGATTTCATTTGATCCTTATAGCCAAAAGGTCAATAAAATCGCCATATTAGAAGAATATCAATAAGGTCCTCCATTTTTTGAAGGACCTTATTCGTTTATTTGCGGTTATTTTTTCCGTTTCAGCCAAAGTCTGAAGCCATAGGGTAAAATACCGAACAACTGCTGGGAAACAGGCGTTTTTGTTTCTTTCCGCACCTCTTTTCGTTCTTTTCGCTCATCTCTCGGAGTATCTATATATTTGACAAATTGCTGCGTCATATATTTAACATAATCATTCGTTTTCACGTGATCACCTCATCATTCAATTATTATGAAGTGTTGTCTCACATGACTTTTTTTATACCCTTTACACTGTTTTATTCTGTCCATCTCAGCAGTTTTTTCTGTTTTTGATCAAACACGATCTGTGCAGTTCTTTCTGTTCCCGACTCCGTTGACACTCTTAAGTTGATTTCTTTTTGTTCTTTTATCGATGTATCATGAATGTAATAAGAAACCCGTCCATATGGAAATTGCTCCGTACCCTCCTGGCCTTTCCGTTCCTCTAGAACATGCCGGACCGAAAGAAGCACCCCATTTTGAAGCAAATTCTCTCCTATGTATAACTCTTTTGTTTCCTTCTCAAACATGCAGCGTGAAATATATTGAGCAGCAGCAAAGTTCACGATTAACAGCACAAGCGCTGACACAAAAAGAACAGCTGGGTAAATAAACCCTCTTGTACAATACATTCACCCCCCTCCTAAATACGAATAGACTGGAAAAGCAGTTTGATACACTTTTTGGTCCTCACTCTCAATTTTCAGCAAAACAACACAATTTTCAAAATCAGCTTTCATGGCAGTAATATGATCTAAAATCGGAACATGCCCTTTACCATCCACTCTTTTTCTTATCATTGAATGATAAATTTCGAAACGGATGTCCTGCCCGGAAAGATTGGTGCAGATTAACACGCTCCCATGCTCGGCTGTCTTAACTGCCTGTGACTCCTTGCATTCATTCATCATCTGTTCTATCGAAATCATCCATTCTTGCTGTGTGAAACCGTCATGTTCCTGCTGTCGAGACAAAAACAGATGGAAAATCGCAGCTAACGATCCTGATATGAGCAAAAAGACTGAGAGCGAAAATAATACGTTAAGAAGCGTATAGCCATTCTGTCTGCAGGATGCTGAGGCAATATGATTTCTCTTTATAAGCTGTGGCTTTGATACATACGTTTTGATATTCGCCCTCCTCCTCCCACTTCATTGCATAGATATGATTGTTCTTTGTAATTGTTTTTGACGCGGCTCCTTCACCACTCATGACATATTTGCTAATGCTCTCATTCATCATCTGATAGCCGATTTCTCGTGATTCCGCCATTTTTTCATCAGCTATCAGCTTGTCCCACAAGGGGACGACTGTCAGCAGCACAAACAGCCACAGGCTTAGCGCAGACATTGTTTCTATTGTAGAAAAACCTTTATTTTCTCTCCACATTGACTCTCCCGCTCCCTAGATAAACTGTTATATCATATACGGCATGGCCATTTACTCGTATTTTTCCGCCTGCATTCGGGTGCCCTTTCTCATTAAATTCCAAACGGTCTTTTAATGTCAGCAGTTCTATAGAAAGTCCCCTTGCATACGGACGTTCAATGACCGTATCACCAATGACTAATTGATATTCTTTTTTATGAAAGAAAATTTTTGTTCTTTGTTGACGGGAAATAGCAACCTGCTGTGTGAGCATAATATCATTTTTCAGCTGCCTTGCTGCCTGTCGGACAGCTGTATTGTCATAAGCAGGAGGAAGTGTAGTGAAGACGGCCACCAGGAGGATAGAGGCAAGGCTTAACACAAGCAAACTTTCTAAAAGGGTAAACCCCTCCTCCTCGTTTAATTTAATGTTCAACCTTAACTTCTCCGCCGGTGATGATAATGCGCTTACCATTTGGACAGACAGCATCGTTTTTCACATAGCCCTCTGACTGTAAATCGGCAAGGCTCGGAGTTTGTCCTTCATGATCAAGCTCAAATGCAGTCATTTGTGCCTTAACCATGTTTTGTAAGCCTTCACAGCCCTTTTTTTGAATGGTTTGGTTATGTTTCGTGACGTTCGGTATCGTAATTAAAAGCAAAATCGAAATAATAAAGAGCACGATTAACATTTCAACAAGTGTAAATCCTTTCTCATTCATTAGCCTCTTCCTTTCACATTTGATTCATCATCTGATACATAGGCACAAGCATAGATAAATACACAAGTAAGATCATCGCTGCAACAAATCCATAAATCATTGGCTGAAGGATGCCTGTCCATTTTTGCGCTTTGTGTTCCAGCCGCTGTAATATGAATTGGCTGTATGTGAAAAGCTCCCGATCCAATCGGCCGCTCAGCTGGCCGTGAGATATGACTTTTGATAAATCAGTTTCATAAAAAGGGCTTCCACAAATAGCGGATTCAATTGACTCACCGGCTTTTAGCCGTTCAATCAATTGTTCAGCCTCGCAGCGGTAGAAAGGGAGAAACGTTTGATGTTTAAATGCATTAAGGCTGTCATAAATTGAGAGGCCTGATTTTAAAAGGCTGCTTAGCTGCAAAGAAAAAAAGTAGCTGTTAAACAGCTTGACAAGCTTTCCAACCAAAGGAATCCTGATACAAATCAGCATTTGCCGGGCAGGTGATTTTTTCTTAAACACAAGCCAATAATAAATCCCGATACCTGCTGTAAAAAGAACAAGCAAAATGATCACAAGATCAATATGCTGAAAAAAAGCAAAAAGCATATCGGTTGAACGTGAGGTTTCCATATTCATCGATTGATAGATACCGGAAAACTGGGGAATGATGATGGACTGTAACATATAAAACATGACAGCGACCGTAAAGATGAGGAAAAGCGGATAGCGCAGCACTCTTTTCAGCTGGTCTGCCTGTGCAATTTTTCGTTCCAGCAGCTCTCCGCTCTGGATCATGGAAGCAGGCAGTTCACCATGTGTTTCAGCAAAATAACAAATACCTACGGCTTCCTTATGAAATGACAAACTCTTTAGTACTTGATAAAACGGAGCCCCTTCCCTCAAACAAGTGACCGTATCAGTCAAGTCAGCCGCCTGCCTCTTATTCATCTGAAGTTCCATCAGGCGTAATCCATCCAGAAGCGTATATCCCCCCGCAGTCATTTCACCGAGCCTCTTTAATAACCTGGCTTGATCCTTTAACGACCAGACTTTTCTAATCTTTTTCATGATAAACCCACCGGTCATAGTTGTTTGTCGTTAAATAGCCGAGTGCAATTCCTTTTCTGATAATTTGACGAAGCGTTTGATATTGGTAATTTGCATGATTTCCTTTTGCCTCCTGGATACATTGCTGAAGATTTTTCCCGTATAGAAGCTCATAAACGCTAGCTCTCCTGGTATTTCGTGACTGTCGGCAATACACTGATGAACATCCGTTTTCACAAAACGGGCAAGCCAAATCAACCAAGCGCTGAGCCGCTATTGCAATGACAGTCTGTTCGATTTCATTCATATTGATACCGAATTCAAGCAGTCTGTAAATTGCGCCCTTTGCGTCTCTCGTATGAAGGCTCGTCAGTACCAGATGTCCCGTCATCGCTGCCCGCACCGCAATTTCAGCTGTTTCCGCGTCTCTGATCTCACCTAAAATAATCATATCGGGATCATGGCGCAAAATTGCTTTCAGACCTGTGGAATAAGTTACACCGGCTTTTTCATTCACCTGAACCTGGAGAACATCTTCGTCCCTTGTTTCAACAGGGTCCTCTAATGTGACAATATTTCGATTAAAGTGTTTTTTTGCATATTGAACGAGAGAGTATAATGTGGTAGTCTTCCCTGAACCAGTCGGCCCGGTAAAAATGAGCATGCCATGGGAATGTTTTAAAAACGAGAGTAATGTGGCTCCTGTCTTCGGAAATAGCGACAATTTATCAATCGAAGGGATATTGTATTGGGGCATCACTCTGATCACGAGGCTTTCTTCATTAATTGTGGGCAGCGTTGACATTCTTAAATGAACATTTCCCTCTTTCAGCTTTAACGTAAGCGAACCGTTTTGCGGCTTTCGCCTTTCACCTATATCCATTGCTGAAAGAAATTTAAAATGTGAAATCAGTCTTACGCACTCTTCTTTTTTCATGTCCCTTTTTTTCAGCAAGGCATGATCGACCCGAAAATGAATGATAGCGTCCCGCTCCCTCGGCACAATGTGAATATCAGAAGCCTTTGTTAGATATGCCTCTTCAATCAAGTTTTTGCTTACCTTTTCTATTGAATCCAATTTGATTCCCTCTCCTTTCAACGCATATTGTAGAAAAAGAAGAAAAGGTAATCAAACAGGGAAAACGTGATTTTGTGAGATGTTATATGCTGAAAAACCAATTCTTTCTGGCAAGAAAAAAAACTTTCAACTGAATGTGCCCCTTTCATTATAATTTTCCCAATAATAAAAAAGCAGACATGGTCACCATGCCTGCTTGATTCCATTTTCATTATGCTGTTTTCGCTTTTTGACCAGTATCTTTCTCAACGGAAAGGTCGCCTAATGCAACATTACCGGTCATTTGGTCATTTTCAAGAATCGATAAACTGCGGATTTAATGCTCTGTCATAAGCCCCTTGACATCGTATCCGGTCACCCTGATATGTCTGGTGAAAAAGCGGGGCACGCTGCACAAAATATGAAACATCCTATAGAGTCCGCCTTTTTCGAGGTTTCTTTTTCTTCTTCCGCTCCTGCAGCATATCTCCCGTCCAGCCTTTTTTCCTCAAATAGAGATAGATCAGGACTGTAGATGTGACAATCAATAAGAGAGAAAAGAGATATCCGTATTTCCAATTCAGTTCCGGCATCACTGAAAAGTTCATCCCCCATAAGGCACCCAGAGCTGTAATCGGCGTAAAAAGCGTCGTGAAAATGGTCAGTGCTTTTACAATTTCATTCCCCCTGTGTGAGGTAATGACTTCCTCTGAATGCAGCAGATTGTTAAGCTCCCCTTCAAATTCGCTGATGTATGTAAATCCCCTGTCAATTTTCAGTTGTGTCCGCTGATAATCCTTTTTCCCTTCATTTTGAGGTAAAAAGGTTTCTTTCAACGCCATTTCAATTTTTTTGGCGCTTAATATTAAATTTTTCCAAATCATCAGTTCATGGCGCAGGAGATGGACGCGGTTTAGAATGCTTTTGCTATTGTCGTCTTTAATTTGCCATCTGAGCTTTCTCAGCTTTACTTCAAATTCATCAACACCGATTAAATACGCATTCATTAGTTCGCCGAGAAGAATTAAAAACCCCTCTATCGCATTGTCCGCTCTTTCCATTTGCCGGACAACTTCTTTGCCTTTAATCTCTCTCAAAATCGAAAAGTCAAAATTGATTGTGAAAAAATATTGTCTGGTGATATAAAAGTGAAAAACAGTATGGTCTTTTTCTTCACCAAGCCCCTGATCATAAACAATCGACCCAAATACCGCTTCATTTTCCGTTTCAGTTGTATCTACTCGCAAAAAATTAACGTGATGGTTATTTTCAAACCACTTTTCACACTGAGGCCAGTGAGAAAAATGGATTAGATCTCTTGCCTTACTTCTTTCTTGAGGCCCCATTTGGTACCAAAACCAATCCTTTCCTGTATGTGCCTTCATGTCAAGATCCTCCAAACTTTTGTTCTTTATTCTTTAATTGCCCAATAACCGCGTCACTAAACCAGTCTGCCGCTTCAACACATGTTTTATGAGCATTTTCAGGTGGTATGGAATGTAGAAAGACATCGGAAAAGGGAGGTGCATGCCTTCCTTGGAGAAGGCAGTTGTTTTGGAATTTATCAATTTACTAGCAGTCGCTATTCTCATTTTGTTAACAGGATTTTTTGTTGCCGTAGAATTTTCAATCGTAAAAGTGCGGCGATCCAAAATTGATCAGCTTGTCGCAAAAGGAAAGAAAGGTTCTAAAGCGGCAAAGCATGTCATCACTCACCTTGATGAATATTTATCAGCCTGTCAGCTGGGCATCACAGTCGCAGCTTTAGGACTGGGATGGCTTGGGGAACCGACTGTGCAAACTCTGCTTCGACCGCTTTTTCATAAAGCAGGCTTAAATGAATCGCTTACCCACCTGCTTTCACTCGTCATCGCATTTTTAGTGGTTACGTATTTAAATGTCGTTATTGGGGAGCTGGCTCCAAAGAGTTTCGCCATTCAAAAAGCAGAAAGCATTACCTTGTTGTTCGCTAAACCGCTTATTTGGTTTTATAAGATCATGTTTCCATTCATTTGGCTGTTGAACCACTCTGCCCGATTGATTACAGGAGTGTTTGGACTGAAGCCGGCATCAGAGCACGAGCTGGCATATACAGAGGAAGAACTTCGGGTCCTATTGGCTGAAAGCTATAAAAGCGGCGAGATTAGAAAAAGTGAATTAAAGTACATGAATAATATCTTCACCTTTGATAAACGAATGGCAAAGGAAATTATGGTGCCGCGAAATGAAATGGTTAGTTTATCACTAGATGAAGACTCCATTTCAAATCTTCAGGAAACAGTCAAGCAAACAAAATATACACGGTACCCAGTTGTAAGAGAGGATAAAGATAACGTTATTGGCGTGATTAATATGAAAGAAGTGCTGTTTTCCATGCTGACGAAAGATTTTTCAATCAAGAAGCATCAAATTGAACCTTTCGTACAGCCCGTTATCCATGTCATTGAGACGATTCCTATTTATAAACTACTGCTGAAAATGCAAAAGGAACGCACTCATATGGCGATCCTCATCGATGAATATGGCGGGACGTCCGGTTTGGTCACTGTCGAAGATATTATCGAGGAAATTGTAGGAGAAATCCGTGATGAATTTGATGCGGATGAAGTGCCTCATATCCGCGAACTTGGAAAGGATCATTACTTGTTAAATGCAAAATTATTAATCAGCGATGTTAACAGCCTGCTTGGAACTGATTTATCAGACGCTGAAGTAGACACCTTGGGCGGCTGGTTTTTGACACAAAACATAGACGCTGAGCCTGAAAGTACCATAGAATATGATGGCTACTCTTTTAAGGTAAAAGACATCAACAGCCATCACATTTTATTTATAGAAGTAAAAAAAGCTGAATAGCCCGTGAAAGGCTGTTCAGCTGCTATCTTTCAAGATAAACATGGCAAAGGCATCAACACTCTTTTATTTTAAACCCTTTATTGGCCAGGGCTTTAGCAAGACTTTGCTCGGTTTTCACATTCGAAAAATCCAGACCCAGCTTCACGACAGTTTGGGCAATTTCCGGCCTGATTCCTGAAATAATCGTCTCAATGCCGAGCAATTTGGTGCTGTCAATCACTTTAAAAATTTGATAGGCTACCATGGTATCAACGATAGGAACGCCCGAAATATCTAAAAATAAATACGAGAGCTTTAACGCTGAGCACTGCTCCAGCACAGACTCCAAAATCGTCCTCGCTCTGTGCGTATCAATTTCACCGACAAGCGGAAGAATCCCAATTCCATCAGTAATCGGCATAATCGGCGCACTCAATTCATTAATCATTTCTTTTTGCGCGTTTAATTGTATCATGGTCACCTGGTGATATTCTTCCGTAAACACTTCGATGATCTCATCAATGTTTTGATTCAAGATCCGGCTCCACTCATAAAATTCCTGAATGCTGATGTCTTGAGAAGAAGCTTCGCTGAATTTATGAATCCATTCAAACATGATGTGCCTGAAAGTGTTAAACTGGCCGACACTTTGTGTAACCGTCACTTCATGAACGGCACGGTCTCTGGCGCATTGAAGAGACCACCGGTTGAGCTCATCCTCTACGTCTTCTTTTCTAAGGGATTTTGCTACGATGGTCACCAATAATTCATGCTGGTCTTTTAACTTTTGTTCTAGTTTTTGCTGATCTTTCGCTGAATACAGCCAGCTGCCTGTTGATGTACAAACTTTCAGCCATTGTTGCGTGATATCTTCTTTGTGCTCTGTTAAGTGCTGATCAAGAGCTATCATCTTAATGAGCTACCTCCTGTTTTTGAAAAATGTACGCTATATATGTATAACGCGTCTGCCTTTACACATACTATGTTTAGATTCAATGGGCTATAGCCAAGCGGTAAGGCAATGGACTTTGACTCCGTGATCGTTGGTTCGAATCCAGCTAGCCCAGTTTCTGAACAGGTGAAAAACCGAAGACAAGCTGATTCGAATAAATCAGCGGATCTTCGGTTTTTCATCATGCAGATTGATGAACCGTTTTCTTCTTCGATAACTTCAACAGTTCTCCCGGGTTATAACCAATCACCAGCTTTTTGTTGTCTACTAGAATCGGGCGTCGCAAAAGCTTCGGCTTCTCGATTAAAAGTTCCAGCACCTCATTTACCGTCATTTCTTCAATGTTTAAATTTAAATTTTTGAAAGTCTGGCTTCTTGTCGCCAAAATTTCATCAATTCCTTCTGTCGTTAACGATAAAATGTACTTTAATTCTTCTCTTGTCGGGGTTTCTCTGAATAAGTGCCGTTCGTTAAATTCAATTTGATGTGCTTTAAGCCAATGTTTTGTTTTTCGGCATGACGTGCAGCTTGGATATGAGTAAAAAGTTAATTGTTGTTCCATTCGTTTTTTCCTCCTCAGTTAACCATCTCTTTGTAGAATAACTACCCGGATCATTTTTCATTTAAACCATTTACAGAACTTTTTTCGGATTATTTTT
>NZ_JAVAXX010000261.1:0-8967 GCF_042709275.1 Bacillus sp. LR_5
AGAGTGTTGATTTTTCTGGCTGCAGAGCGTCCCGGAGAACTTTCAAATATAAAACAGATTGCCGAAACGTATTCTATTTCAAAAAATCATCTCATGAAAGTCATATACAGGCTCGGCCAGCTCGGCTACGTAGAAACGATACGCGGACGGGGCGGCGGCATACGATTAGGCATGGAACCTGAAGACATCAACATCGGTGAGGTTGTCAGAAAAACGGAGGACGATTTTAATATTGTTGAATGTTTTGATGCGAATAAGAATCTCTGTGTTATTTCCCCGGTTTGCGGCTTAAAACATGTGCTGAATGAAGCGCTTTTGGCCTACCTCGCAGTTTTAGACAAATACACACTGCGCGACCTCGTCAAAAACAAAGAAGATATCATGAAGCTTTTAAAAATGAAGGAATAGATCAAGATTCCTTCTTTTTTTATGCCCTTTTTCCCCCTTATTGTTAAGATAATTTGGCTATTTTTATAAAAAGGCAAAACGATGAGACAAATGTGCCGATATAAAAAAGAAACAGCAAATGCAAAATCATTGGGGGAAAAAGGAGAGCTAAGATGAAAAAGAAATTAGCAGCAGGGCTGACAGCATCTGCGATTGTCGGCACAACTTTAGTAGTGACACCAGCTGAAGCAGCAACGATTAAGGTCAAAAGCGGAGATTCTTTATGGAAACTGGCCCAAACCTATAACACAAGTGTGGCGGCCCTCACATCCGCCAATCATCTTTCGACTACTGTTCTGTCGATCGGCCAGACGCTTACTATTCCAGGCAGCAAATCCAGCACTTCTTCATCTACTTCAAGCTCAACAACCAAGAAGAGCGGAAGTTCTGTTTACACAGTGAAAAGCGGAGATTCACTTTGGCTGATCGCAAATGAGTTTAAAATGACGGTGCAGGAACTGAAAAAATTAAACGGACTAAGCAGCGATTTAATTCGTGCTGGGCAGAAATTAAAGGTGTCCGGTACTGTTTCTTCAAGTTCCAGTACAAAAAGCAGTTCCAATAAGAGTTCAAGCTCCAGTTCAAAAAGCAGTTCTAATAAGAGTTCAAGTTCTTCATC
Source organism: Bacillus sp. LR_5 (assembly GCF_042709275.1). Classification (NCBI taxonomy): domain Bacteria; kingdom Bacillati; phylum Bacillota; class Bacilli; order Caryophanales; family Bacillaceae; genus Bacillus; species Bacillus sp. LR_5. The sequence goes on from NZ_JAVAXX010000261.1 coordinate 1,067, forward strand.
TTCTACGGGAACATATAAGGTACAGCTTGGAGATTCACTTTGGAAAATTGCAAACAAAGTCAATATGTCCATCGCTGAATTGAAGGTCTTGAACAACTTAAAATCAGACACCATTTACGTGAATCAGGTGTTGAAAACAAAATCAAGCGGCTCTGATACGTCTTCTAAAGACAATTCATCCAAATCGAACCAAACTTCAGCAACAACTAAATATACCGTTAAAAGCGGTGATTCACTTTGGAAAATCGCAAACAACTATAACCTGACTGTACAGCAAATCCGAAATATCAACAATCTGAAATCAGATGTGCTGTACGTTGGACAAGTATTGAAGCTGACAGGTAAAGCATCTTCAGGCTCTTCATCATCGTCGTCTTCTTCGTCAAATGCAAGCTCAGGCACGACGACTACATACACAGTGAAAAGCGGTGATTCCTTGTGGGTGATTGCTCAAAAATTTAAAGTAACAGCTCAGCAGATTCGTGAGAAAAACAATTTAAAAACGGATGTCTTGCAGGTTGGCCAAAAGCTGGTCATTTCCGGAAAAGCTTCATCATCGTCTTCATCCGGTTCTTCAAACAACACCAGCTCAACGAGTGCGAAGATTAACACAATGATTTCGGCCGCTAAAGCGCAGCTTGGGGTTCCGTATCGCTGGGGAGGCACGACACCGTCCGGGTTTGACTGCAGCGGATTCATTTACTATGTACTGAACAAAGTCACATCCGTATCTAGATTAACGGCAGCGGGATATTGGAACACAATGAAATCAGTTAGCCAGCCTGCTGTCGGAGATTTTGTTTTCTTTACAACATATAAAGCCGGCCCTTCCCACGTCGGAATTTACCTAGGCAACGGGGAATTCATAAATGCCAACGATTCCGGAGTTGTCATTTCCAATATGAACAACTCTTACTGGAAACAGCGCTATCTCGGTGCAAAACGATATTTCTAAAAACAGAAACTGTGCGGCCTTAACGGCTGTACAGTTTTTTATTAGAGCCTAAAGACGTTGATGCTGATCATATGATTTGTCACCGGATGAAAATAGACTTCGGCCCGAACAGAAAAAGTGTCATCTTTCTGTCTGACTGTTACCCGAAAGACATCTTTCGTCTGCTGATCATTCACCTCTGTACGCCCCATATAAGCATAATCAGAAAATGAAGCGTCCTTATATTCATCCTGAATTTTGCTCCAGGCAAGCTGTTCCCACTTTTGAACGGACTCGTTTGTGTCCGTTGAATGACCTTTTGCAGCCATTGACACGATAATCAATCCGCAAAAAAGAAGCGCGATGGTATATGGCTGAGATTTCATTTTTTCAGTCTCCTGTACCCAGAATATGTTCCCTCATAGGTTTACCAAAAGCGATATCTTCATTCAGGCATTTTGATTTTATGTCTCCCTCATATTGCTACCCCTTTACTGCCGCAGACGCCAAGTTTTGTCCCGTCAATTACAGAGGATGCGGCATAAACTAATCATGAACTTCTCACCCAAGAAAGGAGAAGCGATTCATGGATTATGCCGATTACGATAAAGCGCTTTATTACACCCATCGTTCTCAATGGGATAATTTATTAATTTTAATGGTGCGTACAGAGGACGATTTGTTGTCAAAACGAATTGAGCATTTTCTGCATGCGTATCATTTTGAACAGGATTACGCCGTTTTAGAAAAGATGCTGTATTCCCTTCTCCGTTATATTGATCATGCCACAGAGCTGACTTATGAAGATCAAATAGCCCTTCTCACATAAACAAATCCCGGCGTTTAGACGCCGGGATTTCCTGCTTTTGCGAACATGCTGAGTTCTTCGACAAACTCTTTTAAGCTTTCCTTAATGTTTTCAGCCACTGTAGCATTTTCAACATCAATATGCACCGGATCAAGCACCAGCTGCTTCGGAATGACATTGGCGTAGACACCCCGCATCACAGTTCTCATATTGTTCAGCGCATTGATGCCGCCTTTTCCGCCTCCCGCTACTGCCAATAATGCAACGGGCTTATATTTGAATTGTTCGCTGCTTAGAAAATCCAAGGCATTTTTTAAAGCGCCGCTCATGCCGCTGTGATATTCAGGCGATAATAATACAATCGCATCCGCTTTCGTAACGCGTTGCTTAAGCTCCTGTACTTTCAACAGTTCAGATTGTTCCGCTTCACCGTTAAAAACGGGCAATACAAACTCGCTTAGATCAATCAAATCCGTGTGATACAGAGCTGCAATATAGGATGCTGCAATTCTTGTTCTGCCATGTTTTCTAGGCGTGCCATTTATGACTAACATGTTCATTTCGAGATCTCTCCATTCAGATTATATTTCACTGCGAAAAGCGCTGCTTGCGTGCGGTCGGCCACTTCAAGTTTTGCTAAAAGATTCGATACATGGGTTTTTACTGTTTTTTCTGAAATAAACAAGGCTGCTGCGATTTCTTTATTGCTTTTCCCGTTTGCTATTTCAGTCAGAACGTCTTTTTCCCTTCTTGTTAATTGATAGTATTTTTCTTTTTCCGGGTCGTGCTGATTTTTCATATGTGTTAGCACATGGGGCATAATAGCTGTAGAAAGCTTGTATTCGCCACCATGCACTTGTCTTAGTGTTTTCACCAATTCCTCGGGCTCCGTATCCTTTAATTGATACGCCTTCGCGCCTGCCTGAAGCGCGGGGATGACGTGCTCCTGATCAGAGTAGCTCGTCAGCACAATGATATCCGTCTCCGGAAATTGCTGTATTGCTTTTTTAATGGCTTGAATGCCGTCCATCTCGGGCATAGACAAATCCATTAGCACAAGATCCGGCTTTGTCTCTTCGATGACACGGAGAGCTTCTAATCCAGTTGCAGCTTCTCCGACGACTTCAATATCATCCTGGGTGGCAAAGAAAAAACGCAGACCCTTTCTGACAACATGATGATCATCAGCAATGACAATTTTCATACCGCCCCTCCTTTTCGGCTTTTTAGCGGAAGCCTGATGGACAGCTTTGTTCCAGTTCCAAGCGCTGACTCAATCCAAAACTTAGCTCCGGCTTTTTCCGCTCGCTCTTTCATACCTTTTATGCCAAGTGAAGGCAGACCGGCATGCGCTTCATAGCGAAATCCTGCCCCATGATCGATGATATCCAGCTCCGCATGGCACAAAGAAGCAGTCAGACTAACATACGCCGTATCCGTTCCGGCATGCTTTTTGCAGTTATTTAAAGCTTCCTGTACGACACGCCATAGCATATGCTCCTGCTCATCAGTCAGAACAGGACAGCCTTTTTGTGTAAAAATGATCTTCAATCCAATGAGCGCACCATAGCTTTTAATGGCTTCAGCCAGCCCTTTTTCCAATCCTCCGGGGCGAAGCTGCCAAATTAATGCTTTCATTTCTGCGAGCGCGTCCTGTGATAGGTTTTGGATGAAATCAATCATCTGCTGTAAATTTTCATCTTTTGTTAGTGTCTTCGCAGCTTTGGCAGTTAAACTGACGGAAAACAGCATTTGATTGACAGAATCGTGAAGCTCCTGAGCGAGTCGGTTACGCTCCATTAAAAGAGCATTTTTTTGTTGATATTCAGAAAGCCTCATACGCTGGATTGCCGTTCCGATCTGAAAGGCGACAGACTCGAGTAAATGCAGCTCTTCCTCATCAAACATGGTTTTTCCGGCCGCCGCTACATTTAACAATCCGAATCTTCTGTCCCCGTCTTCTAAAGGCACAGTTGCATGATGCGTAATCCCTTCTGTGTCAAAACAATGCAGGTTTTCTGCTGATTCGATGCGTTTGCAGTTCATGATATTTGCAGCCTTTCTAAGCCCTCCGTTATTGAATTTCGTCAGGCAGTAACACTCCCCTTCGCACATCAGCACTTTTTCCTTGCGGCTTAAAGCCGGGGGCAGATAAGCGTCGGCCGCTAACGTATAAGACCCATCTTCTTCGATCAGAAAAATCCATCCGGATTGAAGGTTTGTCAGACTCAGCAACTCTTTTAAAACCTCATCCAGTGTTGCTTTGATATCGTGCCCTTGATTTAAGGTTTCCGCAATCGTTTTCAGCGTTTTTAATTTTTCCATCCTCGTTTTGCTCACGTTTCTCACTCCGGCATTGATCTTGTATTTAAGATTATACCAGTTTTTTGTATTTCATTACTTCACTGATGGGATGATTTTCTTTCAGACTTTTGGATGAGAAAAAGAAAAAGCTGGATCATTTACAATGACCCAGCTCATACTTGAATTATTTTGCAGTCGACTCAACAATTTCATCAACCGTCTTCATTACATCTTCAGAAAGGACGGCAAGTCGCTTTTCACTGTCTTCTAAAGATGACCCTTTTACGGCGAAATAAAATTTCACCTTCGGCTCAGTTCCAGAAGGACGAAGACAGAACCAAGACCCGTCTTCCAGGAAGTATTTCAGTACATTTGATTTTGGCAAGTCGATGGCTTCTTCCTTGTTTTCAGTCAGAAGCGTCCGTTTGCTTACAGCGTAATCTTCTGCTGTGACAACCTGTTTGCCCGCCATTTTCTGCGGCGGATTTTGTCTGAAGGAAGCAAGAATCGCTTCAATTTGCTCTGCTCCTTGTTTGCCTTTCAGCGTCAGGGATTTCAACCCTTCACGATAAAAACCATATTCGTTAAAGAGATTGATGAGCGCCTCATACAATGACATTCCCTGTTTTTTATAGAACGCGCAAACTTCAACTGCCAAAAGCGCAGCCTGAATGGCGTCCTTATCGCGGGCAAAATCCCCGATTAAATAACCGTAGCTCTCTTCATAACCGAATTGGAAGGTATACTGGCCTGATGCCTCGTATTCCTTAATCTTTTCACCGATAAACTTAAAGCCTGTCAGCGTATCAATCGTATCAAGGCCGAATGAAGAAGCTACAGCACGGCCGATTTCGCTTGTGACGATCGTTTTGAGAACAACACCGTTATCAGGCAGGATGCCTTGTTTTTTCTTTTCAGAAAGCAGGTAATGAAGCAGCAGCGCTCCGGTTTGGTTTCCTGTCAGCACTGTATATTTGCCTTGATCGTTTTTCACCGCGATGCCGAGGCGGTCAGCATCAGGATCTGTCGCGATGAGAATATCTGCATTCTGCTCCTCCCCAAGCTTAATGGCATATTCGAATGCCGCATGCTCTTCCGGGTTTGGCGATGTAACAGTGGAGAAGTTTGAATCCGGCAGTTCCTGTTCTTTGACAACCGTTACATTTTTGTAGCCGAGTGCTTCAAGTCCGCGTCTGACCGGTTTATTTGCAGTTCCATGCAGCGGTGTGAAAACAACCTTTACATCTACTTCTTCTGATAATTCAGGATGTACAGAAATGGACGCCAGTTTTTCTGTATAAACTTTATCAATATCTTCACCGATGATTTTGATTAAGCCTTTTTCTTTTAACTTATTTTCTTCGTCCACTGTGATCGTCAGCTCATTTTCAATCGCGTTTACCTGCTCAATGACGATGTCCGCTTCCTTTGGAGGCAGCTGGCCGCCATCATCCCCGTATACTTTGTAGCCGTTATATTCAGGCGGGTTATGGCTTGCCGTTACCACAATTCCCCCATAAGCGTTCAGCTGTCTGACAGCGAATGACAGCTCTGGCGTCGGGCGAAGCTCATCAAACACGTATGTTTGGATGCCTTGTGTCGCAAGTGTTTTTGCCGCTTCCATCGCGAACTCCGGAGATTTATGGCGGGAATCATAAGCAATGACAACGCCCCGTTTTTTCGCTTCCTCACCTTGCTTCGAGATGTATGCCGCAAACCCGGCCGATGCTTTGCGCACAGTGTAAATATTCATCCGATTTGTCCCGGCGCCGATTTCCCCGCGCATTCCGCCGGTACCGAATTCAAGGTCTTTATAGAAACAGTCCTCAAGGGCCTGTTCATCTCCCTCTAATTCAATAAGGCGCTCTTTTAATTCCGGATCTAAATGTTCTGTCTGTTTCCAGCGTTCATAGCTCTTTCTCCAAGTCATATTCGTCCTCCTATGTATCAGCTTATGCCATTATTTTATATGAAGCGGGTGCCTCTGTCACTTGATAACCTGAGATCTTGCCCTTTCGGCACGTAAAAAGAAATAACGGGCTGCAGACAGCCCGTTATGATTTATTGCTCAAGCGGTACGACCGCATCGTGTAAAAGCTTGTTGAGGTTTTCTGTATGTTTGTTTTTCGCCTGCTCATCCCATTGGAATCGCTCGCTCATAAAATCAATAACGGCATCTTTATATGTTCTTACCCAATTGATATCAAAAAATAAACGTCCCGTTCTGCGGACAAAGAAGTCAGCAGGGGTTGCAGTCATCTCTTCTTCTATACTGTATTCTGCCTCAGCAAGAATATGAACCGGAATGTTGCGTTTCGCGGCCTCATCTTTCAGCGCTTCTACCCGGTCAAAGACGCGATCTACGTTAGAGCCGTATCTGATCGCAAGCTGTTTTGCGTCTTTTTCTGATAAACCGGCTGCAATTCCTTCTTTTGTTTTCGCGGTAACGAAGGACATAAGATTTTTCGAACCGCCGACGTGCCCGCCAGAGATTGGCATGTTTTTCGTTTTACATGGTCCAAAATCCTTTTCGCCCTCTTCTTTTAAGCGATCACGGACAAGATCAACGATGTGCTCCGCCATTTTTCTGTATCCAGTCAGTTTTCCGCCGGCAATGGTGATCAGGCCTGAGTCAGATGTCCAAATCTCGTCTTTCCGTGAAATTTCAGAAGGATCTTTGCCTTCTTCATGAATCAGCGGACGCAGCCCCGCCCAGCTGGATTCGATGTCATTCGCAGTGATATTCAGTTCCGGGAACATGTAATTGATTGATTTGATGACATAATCACGATCCTCCGTTGTCATCCGCGGATGCTCCAGCGCCTCTTTGTAAACAGTGTCTGTTGTTCCCACGTATGTTTTGCCTTCACGAGGAATCGCAAATACCATCCGGCCATCAGGTGTATCGAAATATACAGCCTGTTTCAGCGGAAAGACAGACTGGTCAAATACAAGGTGAATGCCTTTTGTATGCTGCAAATGCTTTCCGTTTTTCGAATGGTCTTTTTCTCTGAGCTGATCGACCCAAGGGCCTGTAGCATTGACAATTTTTTTCGCATACACTTTATATTCTTTCTTTGTCAGCACATCTTCAATTAATACGCCGACGGCTTTGCCTTTTTCGTAAAGAAGCTCCTTCACTTTGGAGTAATTCACAGGCTCTGCCCCGAATTTCACCGCTTCCTTCATGACTTCGATGGTCAGTCTCGCATCGTCAGTGCGGTATTCCACATAGTACCCGCCGCCTTTTAAGCCGTCTTTTTTTACCAAAGGTTCTTTTTGCAGCGTTTCTTTTGCTGAAAGCATGCTTCTTCGTTCTGACTTTTTCACACCTGCAAGGAAGTCATAAACCCTTAACCCGATTGATGTTGTAAATGAACCGAATGTGCCGCCTTTATGAAACGGAAGCAGCATCCATTCCGGTGTAGTGACATGCGGGCCGTTTTCATACACAATCGCCCGCTCTTTTCCTACCTCAGCGACCATTTTCACTTCAAATTGTTTTAAATAGCGCAAGCCGCCATGTACCAGCTTCGTTGATCGGCTTGATGTTCCCGCCGCAAAGTCCTGCATTTCGCTTAGTGCGACCTTCATTCCCCTTGATGCCGCGTCAAGAGCTGTTCCGGCTCCTGTAATTCCTCCTCCGATAATAAATAGGTCATATGTTTTTTTCGTCATGTCTGTCAGCATGCGATCTCTTTCAAGACTTGAAAATTGATGTTTCATCATTACGTCTCCTCCTTGTTGTCACGGTAAATAGAAAAAGAGACCACAACAGCCAAAGTGCATGCTTACACTTTGGTGCTGTGGTCTCTCCTCATCTCAGGACCGTTCTTATTAACTTGTAACCATTAT
>NZ_JAVAXX010000262.1:0-8961 GCF_042709275.1 Bacillus sp. LR_5
GGCGGAAAGGAAGAGCATCATGAGCCAAGAAATTGAAATAGAATTTAAAAACATGCTGACCAAACAAGAATTTGAAACGATAACAGCCGCACTCAAGCTGACAGAAAAAGATTTTACAGATCAAAAGAATCATTATTTTGACACAGGCAGCTTTGCGCTGAAACAAAAACACGCTGCGCTGCGAATCCGCAGAAAAAACGGAGAGTATGTCCTGACGTTAAAAGAACCGGCAGATGTAGGGCTTCTGGAAACGCACCAGCGGCTTTCAGAGGTATCAGACCTTACTGGCTTTTCAGTTCCCGAAGGCCCTGTGAAGGACCAGCTGCACAAGCTTCAGATCGATACAGATGCCATTCAGTACTTTGGATCTTTAGCAACAAACCGCGCGGAAAAAGAAACAGAAAAAGGCTTAATAGTTTTAGACCATAGCCGATATTTAAATAAAGAGGACTATGAAATCGAATTTGAGGCGGCAGACTGGCATGAGGGCAAACAAGCCTTTGAGAAGCTGCTTCAGCAATTCAGCATTCCTCAGCGCGAAACCAAAAATAAAATTCTGCGTTTTTATGAAGAAAAACGAAAGTCTATATAAGGTGGAATGACATCGTGAATGTAACGAATTGGGCAGCTTTACTTCAGCTTCAAGCATTACAGTCCATATCTAATGCACGCAGCACAGGCACTCAAAATGATGCGGAAAGCCCGCTCTCAAGCTTCAGCTCTTTGCTTAGCCAATATACAAACGGTTTGACGACTCCGCAACCAACAGCATCTTCTGCAACGTCAAGCCCGCTCAGTCTGCTGAACAGCGCTTCTTCAACAGCGCCGTCACTGCTTTCAGCTTATGGGCTTAATTCATATACAAATAGCAATTCAGGTTATATCACAAAAGCGGCAGAAAGCACCGAAACAGATGCTGCAGATTCACCTTCAAACAAACATGAAGCAAAACAGATCAGTTCGGGAGACTTCTCCATTGATAGCGCTATAAAAAAAGCAGCTGATAAATATGGCGTCGATGAAAAACTAATCCGTGCCGTCATCAAGCAGGAATCAGGCTTTAATGCAAAAGCGGTCAGCGGAGCAGGTGCGATGGGCCTAATGCAGCTCATGCCGTCAACAGCAAGCTCACTTGGCGTTTCTAATCCGCTGGATCCGCAGCAAAATGTGGAGGGCGGAACGAAATATTTAAAACAAATGCTGAATAAATACGACGGCAATGTGTCTATGGCATTAGCAGCCTACAACGCCGGACCGGGAAATGTTGACCGATACGGAGGTATTCCTCCTTTTCAAGAAACGCAAAACTATGTAAAAAAAATAACTTCAGCTTATTACGCGTAACCAGAGCGGCTTCTGCCCTCTGGTTTTTTTGCGAAGTGAAATCTTACGCATTCCTGATTTTTATGTGATATGATATGAAATACAAACCCTGGCTTACAGCCGAAACTAGTCATCAAACGCATAAAAGGCAGTTTGTTTGTAGAAATGATGCCTTGTTGCTAAAATAAATTTAGATGAAATGTTGAAATACAGAAAATTACTTTTTGCAATAGGATTTATGATTCCTATTAGCCATATTTAAAGGAGTAGTCAACATGGGACAATCGTTTAACGCACCTTATGAAGCGATTGGAGAGGAACTTCTATCGCAACTTGTTGATACTTTTTATGAGCGTGTCGCGTCTCATCCTTTGCTGAAGCCAATTTTTCCGAGCGATTTAACAGAAACCGCCAGGAAACAGAAGCAATTTTTGACTCAGTATTTAGGCGGGCCTCCGCTTTATACTGAGGAACACGGCCACCCCATGCTCAGAGCAAGGCATCTTCCCTTTCCAATTACAAACGAGAGAGCTGATGCGTGGCTCAGCTGTATGAAGGACGCAATGGACCATGTAGGGCTGGAGGGCGATATTCGTGAGTTTTTGTTTGGCCGGCTGGAATTGACAGCAAGGCATATGGTGAATCAAACGGAAGCGGAGGATCGATCATCTTGACAAACTATCAGCATGAGCAATACTTCGCCCATTGCCACGGCCATCCAAAAAAACCGCTTGAAATTTACATGTTTGTAGATCCTTTATGTCCTGAATGCTGGTCCTTAGAGCCCGTCATTAAAAAGCTGAAAATTAGATACGGACGCTTTTTCACATTACGCATTATAGCTTCCGCAAGCCTTACCGCGTTAAATAAGAAACGGAAAAAGCATCTTCTCGCAGAAGCATGGGAAAAGATCGCGAGCCGCTCCGGCATGTCGTGTGACGGCAATGTCTGGTTCGAGCAGGATCAGCCGCTTTCATCGCCTTATATGGCTGCTCTCGCTTTTAAAGCAGCCGAACTGCAAGGAAGAAAAGTCGGCATGCAATTTCTCAGAAATATGCAGGAGAGTCTGTTTGTTTCAAAGAAAAATATTACGGATGAAAACGTGCTTTTGGAAATCGCAGAAAAAACGAGTCTCGATCTTGAAGAGTTCAAAAATGACCTGCATTCTCAAAGCGCGGTCAAGGCGCTTCAATGTGATATGAGAATTGCCGCTGAGATGGATGTTTCCGTCAATCCGACGCTGACGTTTTTCAATACACAGCATGAGGACGAAGGGCTTAAAGTACCCGGCAGCTATTCATATGATGTATATGAAGAAATCTTATTTGAGATGCTTGGCGACGAGCCGAAGCCGTCGGAAACACCGCCTCTGGAATGTTTTATTGAATATTTCCGCTTCGTTGCCTCCAAGGAAATTGCTCTAGTTTATGACCTGAGCCTTGAAGAGGTAGAAAAAGAAATGAAAAAATTGGCATTTGCTAAAAAGGTTGCCAAAGTGGAAGCCAAACACGGAATGTTTTGGAAGTCTCTCAGCACTTATACTGATGAATATCAATCATGTGAAAAATAGCCGCAGGCGTGTATATGCTTGAGGCTGTTTTTTTGCACCGACACCAAACATACGTTCTGTCCATAGCACTAAAGAAACCGCGCCGGGATAAGCGCGGTTTCATATGTCTTAACGACAACAAAGGGGATGGGAGAAATTTTTCACGGTCAAACAAAGGGGTAATGTTTGTTTGTGATCAATTTCACATCCTTATGATAACAAAAGATGTCGACTGTTGACAACCTCTATGCTTAATGTTCATATTTTTGTCACAAAACATAACGAAGTACATTCACTCATATCCTAATAAGGAAAAAGGACGAGGGGGACCGCCATGATGTATACTGTGATCTTAATTGTGTGCATTGCCGTTTTTTTCTGTTTGAATATATTAGGCATGATGCATATGCTGCCGCTTTATATTACCTCTCCTCTGCTGTTTCTGTCTATTTTGTTTACCCTCTATCGCCTGAACCATCGGAAAACCTTTAAAGGGTTTTAAAAAAGCCTGTGCGTCATTTTTGCACAGGCTTTCTTTTTTAAGACTGCTTGACTTTCATCAGCAGCTCTTCCATTTCATCAAGTTTTTCTTCAAACATTTTGCACGCAGCTTCAATCGGCTCTGGAGACGTCATATCAACGCCCGCTTTTTTCAGGACATCAATCGGGTATTGTGAGCTTCCCGCTTTCAGGAAGTCAATATAACGGTCAACCGCCGGCTTTCCTTCTTTTAAAATCTGGCTGCTTAACGCTTGGGCAGCACTGTACCCTGTCGCATACTGATACACATAGTAATTGTAATAGAAATGCGGAATCCGTGACCATTCAAGGCCGATTTCCTTATCAATCACCATGCCGTCTCCGAAATACTTTTTATTCAGATCGTAATAGACATTTGTCAGAAGCTCAGGTGTAAGCGGCTCCCCTTCTTGCGCCTTTGTATGGATCAGATGTTCAAATTCAGCAAACATCGTTTGTCTAAAGACCGTTCCTCTGAAGCCCTCAAGCATATGGTTGAGAATATATAAGCGCTGTTTTTCATCATCTAAGTTGTTCAGCAGGTATTCGCCAAGAAGCGCTTCGTTTGTCGTGGACGCAACTTCCGCGACAAAGATACTGTAATTGCCGTATGGATATGGCTGGTGCTTTCTCGTATAGTAGCTGTGTACGGAATGTCCAAACTCGTGCACGAGCGTAAAGAGATTATTGACGTTATCATGCCAGTTCATCAAGATATACGGATTCGTGCCGTAAGCTCCTGATGAATAAGCGCCATTTCGTTTGCCTTTATTTTCATAAACGTCGACCCAACGGTTTTCCAGCCCTTCTTTTAAGATGGAGGCGTATTCTTCCCCTAAAGGTGCCAGACCTTTCAGCATGTAATCTTTGGCTTCCTCGTACGTGACCTTCATCCCCGCATCCTTTACAAGCGGTGTATACAGATCATAGATATGCACCTCATCAAGCTCAAGCACTTTCTTTCTCAGCGCGATATAGCGGTGCAGGAGCGGCAAATGCTTATTAATCGTTTTGACGAGGTTGTCGTATACCTCCTCAGGAATACTGTTGTTAGAAAGCGCCGCTTCACGCGCTGATTTGTATTTTTTCACTCTCGCGTAGAAGTTGTCCTTTTTCACAGTGCCGCTTAGCGTTGTGGCCATTGTGTTTTTATATTGACCGTATGTTTTATATACTGCGTCAAAGGCATTTTTGCGGACTTCACGGTTTTCACTTTCTAAGAAATTAATAAAATTCCCATGAGTGATCTGTTTTTCATTCCCCTCTTCATCTTTAATGGACGGGAATGTAATCTCGGCGTTATTTAATACACTGAATGTATTGGAAGATGAACCCAGCACATCAGAAGCTTCAGCAAGCAGCGCCTCTTCCTTCTCGCTCAGCACGTGCGGGCGTTCCTTTGTAATCTCCTCAATCGCATGAGAGTACAGTTTCAGTTCTTCTTTTTCAAGAATAAACTGCTGCAGTTTGTCTTCTTCTATGGATAAAATTTCCGGAACCAAATAAGCTGTCGCGCTTGCGGCCTGTGTATATAGGTTTCCCGCCTTATCATTCAGCCCCTGATAAAAAGAGTTCCCGGTATCTTGGTCAGAGCGCATATGCGCATATGTGTACAGCCTGCCCAGCCGCTCCATCACTTTATCTTGGAACGTAAGAGCTTCGTATAAATGATCGGCTGAATCTGCCAGCTTTCCTTTATACTTAGATAAATTCGGAATTAATTCTTTTACAGCTTGAAATTCTTTATTCCAGGCCTCATCAGTAGGAAAAATATCCTCAAGTCTCCATGTGTCTTCTGCCTTTACCTCACTTCTGTCAGGCAGTTGGTTTGCTTTTTTTTCCTCAGCCATGGTGATCCCCCTCGTTTTCTTTGATTCAAGCCAATTGAAAAAACCGCTGTTTCTCAATAAACTTGTGTTGTGAATATCTTCCGGTCTTTCACTGCCTTTTGTCAAATCATATGCAGTAATGAAGAGAACGAATGCCAAAAAAACAGTAAAAACACGAAAAACCTTTTCTTTTGTGCCTTTCACAGCCAGCCCACCACCTTTGTCTTAGGGTGAGCCAAATGAGACAAACTCATTCTATAAAACAGCTGCGGTCACTTTCTATGAGATCCTGTAATGAGCGTACGCCCTCTGCAGGCTGATTCAGCACATATACTTCTTTCTGAGTCTCCCTTAAAAATCCCTTCTTGCACAAAAAATCAATGTACTGTTTCACCGCTTCAGAAAGACAATCTTCGCTGCATTTGTATCTGAGTGAAATGTTCTTTTTATGAATGTGCAGTTTGCACTGCTGTAAAACGGCTGAAAAGCGAATTGGCGCGCGTTTATATCCCAGATCCGTAATAAACAGATATAAAAACCCCTGCCACACAAAAACCGGACTATGAAAAACAGCCCCTTTTATAACAGGGACAAACACTTCCGTCGGAAGAAAAGAAAGGGGTGTCTGCCGCTTTTCATAAAACAGCAGCCTGAGGCGATTTGTTTCCTTGGAGATAAACCGATGGGGTTTATGGCGAAAACGGTGAATCGCTTTCGTCCAGCCGGAATATTGAAATGCGGGCGTCGGTTCAGTAAAAAAAAGATCGTTTGCAGCAGCCCGATGGATAGGGATCGTTTGAACGGAGGAATAAGAATGGTTTGTGTAAAACGGAATGATGTGGCTGAGCCGGCGGAAAGAACGTGTTTCCGGGCAATAACATATCAGTTCCCTGTATGGACTTGCATTGATAAACTGCCAATGGAAAGCAGAAAGCTGATAAAAGGATGGAGCAGAGCGTTTTAAGCGGCTGTGTCCCACAATCCACTGCGGGATGATTCCTGCTTGTTTGAAGCCCTCTGTTCGCTTTTGAAAGACATCTGGAGCAAGAGTGGCACATTGATACTCAACAGCAAGCATGCGTCCCTTGATCTTTGTCATGATGTCCGGTCTTTGATTGATGTTCTTGATATACGGTTCTAATTTCGGGGAAGCCTGTTGCGTTTTCAGCCATATATACAGCTGCCTTTTTCCTTCTAAGTGGTAGGCGCTTTCCGGTTCTATGTCTATCGAACAGGATTTGTTCTGTTTATGGGCGAAATGCGGTGCTTTTTGGAGTCCGAGCTTCACAGCAAGCTCACCCCCGCACACCGGGCAGAAGAATCGTCTCCGCTTTAATTCCCGGCTTTGCCGAGCGCCTAGAAGGTGAAACATTTCGCCGTCTTCAGTCACAGCACTAAACAATTGTCATCTCTCCTTTCCAGATGAGGTATACTTTCTGGAAAAGATGATCAACTCCTGTTCGCCGTATTTTCTCATGTATGTATGTTTTTGATTTTTCACATCTCAAACATAGCATTTCATTGCATAAAAAAAACCGATTTCCGGAAAGAAATCGGTTTGCTATGATGCAAAGTGTTTTTTTATCGTTTCCAGAGCATGCTCTGAAATAATCAGCTTGCCGTACTCTTCAAGACGGTGTATGCTGATTGAGGATTCATTTGCGTACTCCAACAGGATGCTTAGCTGATTTTCAACCTCTTCATCAGTCATATTGCCAAAATCTACATATAAATAATATCGGTTCTCAAACGAATATAAAGTCGTTTTGCTTCCGTTAACGTTCAATTTAGATAGAGAAATAACATCCTCAAAATCGCCAAACCGCAAGACAAATTGAAGCTTTTGCTCCTTCTCTTCCTGATTGACGGCTTGCTCTTCTTTCTGGAAATCATCCAGCAAGGCGTCAAGATCCTCAGATGCTGGTTCTTGCTTTTTATCCTCAGGAATCGGCAGTTCGAGCTTTTGTCCGTCTTTGGAAAGCTGGGCTTTTGTGACGATGATTTCTAATCCTTTGTCCAGTGCCTGAACTTGAATCCAAAGAGGGCCTTCCACAGCAAATTCCTCTTCCTCATGAACTTCATCCATGACTTCCCAGAAAAGTTCTTCACTGCGCTCACGGTTATACCAAATTTCTTCTCTGTCAAAACCGCGATCTTCAATATCTCCGTAAGACATATAAAATTTTACTGTATGCTCGTTAATTCTTTCAATTTCCATTTGCCAACCTTCCCTTCTATATAAGATGTTGAAGGGACATCTAAGCTCCCGATTAATAGTACTTTACTACACTTTACCCATTCCGTCCACATCTTAACCTTGATGCAAGGCCAGTGTGAATTCCTTTGTATTTCTATTTTATGATAAAACAGTCACAAAAGAAATAAAAATGCACCTTCACCTAAAAAACGGCAGATCTGCGGCTCATATCATAAAATATGACCTGTCTCATATAGTAGTAGTACAAGCGATGGAACGAAAGCGAGGTGCCGATCATGGAGCATGACTATCTGATTTCTCTGCTTGTTATTGTTGGGATCGACCTGATCCTCGGCGGAGATAATGCGGTCGTCATTGCCATGGCCAGCAGAAATTTGCCGGACAAGCAAAGACAGCAAGCCATTATTCTCGGAACATTTATCGCCGTTGCCATGAGAATCGGATTAACAAGCGCAGCGGTATACCTTTTGAACATTCCGTTCTTGCAGTGCGCCGGCGGAATTTTCCTGCTGTATTTAGGATATCAGCTGCTGATTGAAAAAAAAGACACGCAGCACATCAAAAGCAGCACCTCCCTGTGGAGAGCGATACGAACGATTGTGCTTGCAGATCTCTTTATGTCGCTGGACAACGTCATAGCAGTTGCGGGAGCGTCACACGGTGAGTTTTCTCTCGTGGTCATTGGTTTGTGTGTATCGGTGCCGGTTATTATTTGGGGCAGCAAACTCATCCACATCGCACTTGAGAAAATACCGGTTCTGATTTACGCGGGAAGCGGTCTGCTTGCTTATACAGGAGGAGAAATGATTGTCAGGGACAAAAAGCTATCTTTTTTTATGGCGCAGCACGGCACAGTCGAAACGCTCCTCCCCATTTTAACGGTCGCGTTTGTCATCCTGGCGAGTATTTATTATCAGCAGGTGGAAAAATAAAAGAAGGCTGATCACTCAGCCTTCTTTCAGCGTGTCGACAAACCTTCGCATTCGTTGTCAGACCTGTGCGTCGGTGCTCACGAATAAACATATTCGTTGTGCTCCAATGCTCGGCCTTCCTAGACTTCAAAGGTTTTCAATCACGCTGAACTGAAAAGGTAACAAAATCCTAAAACAAAAAACCGTTTTTGGATTTTGTCAACTATCTAAAAAAGAAGGCTGATCACTCAGCCTTCTTTTGATGATACGATCTATTAGTTTGCCAAACGCTGTGCTTCTCTTAATTGGAAAGAGCGGACTTTTCTTGGCAGGAAACGTCTGATTTCGTCTTCGTTGTATCCGACCTGCAAACGTTTTTCGTCGATGATAATCGGACGGCGAAGCAAACCTGGGTGCTCGTTGATCAAGCGGTACAAATCTTGCAGCGGCATAGATTCAACGTTCACATTCAGTTTTTGGAATACTTTGGAACGGGTTGAGATGATTTCATCTGTTCCGTCCTCAGTCATTCGAAGAATTTGTTTTATTTCATCAATTGATAAAGGCTCAGAGAAAATGTTTCTTTCTTCAAATGGAATATCGTGCTCTTCA
>NZ_JAVAXX010000263.1:0-8885 GCF_042709275.1 Bacillus sp. LR_5
TGCCGCGTTCTCAATGTTGCAGCCTCTGTACACTTTTCCAGCCTTGGTAAGAAGAGCGGCTCCTACTTGTAATTTGGAATACGGCGCATATGCCATATCACGCGCTTTTAAAGCTTCTGTTATTAATTCTTGTCTGTTCATGTGTACATTCCTCTCTTACCTATAATGGTACCGCTATCACTTTATATTTTACATAATCGCGCGCTTTTTTTCACGCCCATTTCTAAAAATGTAAAATAAATGTAAGAATTTTCAGCCATTACAGCTTTGGCAAAAAAATAAGTAAACCAATGATACACGAAATCACGGCAAAAACGCAAACAGCCCCGGCGGCAGCGTCCTTGGCCGCTTTAGCAAGAGGGTGATGTTTGTCAGTTATTAAATCAACCGTATGTTCAATGGCTGTATTTAAAAGCTCAAGCGAAAACATACCGCCTATCAAAAGGAATATAATCATCCACTCAATCATGCTGAGCTCTACAAGGAAGCCGCAAATGAGAACAGCACAGGCGGCTGCGGCATGAAATTGGAAATTCCGCTCCGTCCGCGCTGTTTCCCAGATGCCCCGGCCTGCATGCACGAAGCTTTTGAAGAATCGCTTCAGCTCATTTCTATGATCTTTTGAGTCCATAAGCGTCCAGCAATTCCTTTTGCTTAGTAAACATCTCCTCTTCTTCCTCTTTCGTCATATGGTCATATCCTAAAAGGTGCAGAAATCCGTGTACAGCTAGAAATCCGAGCTCTCTTTTAAAAGAATGATTATACTCCTCTGCCTGCTCTCTTGTGCGATCGGCACTGATGATAATATCACCTAAAACCGGAGGCATTTCGGCGCCCACGATTTCGATCTCGCCTTCCCCCTCTTCTTCAAGAGCAAATGAGATGACATCTGTCGGAGCATCCTTTCCCCGGTATTCTTTGTTAATCTGATGTATGTCATCATTGGAAACAATCGTGACAGAAACTTCAGCCTGATCCTGAACGCCTTCACGCTCAGCGGCAAATTGAAGCAGATTTTCTACTTCTTTGAGCATCTCTTCTGAGACGCTTCCCGTTTCATCAACGATATCAATCAGTAAACTCATCTATTTCACCTTCTTAGTAGCCTCCGGATATTCAATCCGGGAGTGGAAAATTCCTTTTAATGTTGCACAGAGCGTTTTTGCGATTGTATCCAGCTCTTTAAATGTCAAATCGCATTCACTGAACTGTCCGTCCTGAAGCTTATCGGATATAATACCCCGGACAAGCTTTTCAATTCGTTCAGGGTTTGGATTATGCATGGATCTGACGGCCGCTTCAACACTGTCGGCCACTGATATAATTGCGGCTTCCTTTGACTGCGGCTTCGGCCCCGGATAACGGAACTCTTCCTCTGTAATCTGGTCGCCTTTTTCCTTCGCTTTATAGTAAAAAAACTTTAAAAGCGAGGTTCCATGATGCTGCTCAGCAATATCGACAAGCTCTTTCGGAAATTTATAGCTTCTCAGCATATTCGCACCGTCTGTCGTATGCGAGATAATAATATTTTTACTCAACTGAGGTGACAGCTTGTCATGCGGATTGTCAATATTCATTTGGTTTTCAATAAAATATTGCGGGCGCTTTGTTTTTCCGAGATCGTGATAATATGCGCCGACTCTTGCAAGCAAACCATTAGCCCCAACCGCTTCACAGGCTGCCTCTGATAAATTGGCAACCATTACACTGTGATGATATGTACCTGGTGTTTCTGTCAGTATTTTGCGCAATAGCGGATGGTTAGGATTAGACAGCTCGAGCAGCCTCATGGTGGATAAAATGCCAAAGCCCGTCTCAAAAAACGGCATCAGGCCGATGATCAATACAGATGAAGCAAACCCCGACACAACCCCCATGAGCATTAACGTGCCGATTTCAAGACCCGACAGCGCAGTGTTCTGGATCAATAATAAGGATAGAACGACAACCATATTAATAAACGCCACGAAAAGTCCGGTCTGCAAAATCTTTGATCTTGCATTGTGTTTTCCTAAAAATAATACACCTGAAATGCCGCTGATCAAATAATAAATCCCTATGACATAATTGAATGTTCCTGTCACACCCTGATTAAACATCATACTTCCGCAAATCGCAAGAATGATACTTCCCAAAATGGCAATGCGTTCATTCATCAGCAGTTTGATTAAGATGGCGCCGGCCGCAATGGGGACCAGATAGCCGATATTATTATACTCCATCTTCTGAAACAAACTGACAACCTCCATGATCACAAGCAAAAGTGTTGTGATTATGGAGAATAACAGAATGGATTGGTTTTTAAACTTCAGATTTTGTTTCTGTTTTTCAAAATAATATACAAGTGTTGCAATGAAAAGTCCGATCATAATCAATAGCCCGCTGATCGGTTTAAAGAGATTTGAGTTATTTAATAACCCGGTCAGCTCAAGTTTCCTGTACACTTCCCGATCAATGAGGTCATTTTCTTCCACGAGCACTTGCCCCTGTTTGATTTGAACCTGCTGGACATTATCTGAGGCTTCCTGCCGTTTTGCCTCTGTTGCTTTCGGATCGAAGACGTAATTCGGAATAATAGCAAAACGCCCGATTTCTGTCGCGGCTCCCAAGTATTTAGACGGAATAGAATTGCTCTTTAGCTCTTTTTCTACTTTATCCTTTGCATCAGATAGTTTATCCGAAGGGATTTCACTGCTCATAACCGTATTTACCGCGGTAATGACCGTATCTCTGACAAAAGAAAAGTCTTCACTGTCTGCTTTCAGCAATGTCTTGATGGAATCCTCGGATATGGAATCATTCACATCTGACGTCAATTTATCCTTTACGGATTTGACCATTGATTTTTCCGATGGTGATTTGCTGCCTTCTTCCGATGATTTTTTCACTTCACTAATACTGTCGAATATTGATGACACAAGGTCAATCCGATTGTCTGTATATTCTTTTTTTAATGTATATTGATCTTCAACCGCGTCCTCAGCGGCTTGCTTTTTTTCCTCTGTGGCTTTTTGATCTTCTACGGTTGCCGGAGCGTAAATGGTCTTGTCGCTGACTGAAAACAGGTCTAAATCAAGTGTTTCCGGCTTAACATGTACAAAAAGCAAAGCAAACATAATGGCAGCCAGCAGAAGATACAGCAGTACATGCATGGAGCGGGCATTTTTAAAACTGCTCCATTTTTTCGAGCTGCTTTTGGTCTTAGCCTTCTTTTTCAACACAAGAACCTCCTCTTGAAACATCAAGCCCATAAGCAATCATAAAAATGACCCGATAACGCGCGATCGGGTCATTCAGCATTAATTTTGCTTATCGTATGCTTCAATAATTTTCGCAACAAGCGGATGTCTGACCACGTCTGTCTGGTCTAGCTCAATCATAGAAATGCCGTCTATTCCTTTCAGCATCTCCTTCGCTACTGCAAGTCCCGATTTGACGCCTTTCGGCAGATCAATTTGGCTGACGTCACCTGTAATGATCATTTTAGAGCCAAAACCCAGTCTCGTCAAAAACATTTTCATTTGAGCAGGCGTGGTATTCTGTGCTTCATCAAGTATAACATAAGCATCATCGAGCGTCCGCCCCCTCATATATGCGAGCGGAGCAATTTCAATGATGCCTCTTTCCATCAGACGTTCTGTATGATCTGCCCCAAGCACATCATGGAGAGCGTCATACAGCGGGCGCAAATAAGGATCTACTTTTTCTTTTAGGTCACCTGGGAGAAAACCAAGGCTTTCACCGGCTTCCACGGCAGGTCTTGTTAAAATGATTTTTTTGATATGTCCGTTTTTTAAAGCATGGACTGCTTTTACGACAGCCAGGTACGTTTTCCCGGTTCCCGCCGGACCAATGCCGAATACAAGGTCATTCCGCTTCATAGCGGCCACGTATTCCCGCTGTCCCATTGTTTTTACACGGATTGATTTGCCTTTTGCGTTTTTTGTAATTTCTTCTTCATACATGCTTTCAAAGTATTCAAGTTCATTCTTCTTTGCCATTTTGATGGCGTAAATCACATCACGTTCAGAGATCTCTATCCCCTTGCGAATTAAAGCGAGGAGCGATCCCAGCAGCCTGTCTGCAATCTGAAACGATTCATCATCGCCTGAAACATAAATCGTCTCGCCGCGCGTAATGATATTTACATTCAGATCTTTCTCCATCAATTTCAAAAAAGAATCTTGGTTCCCGAAGAGTGAAAGCGCCTCGTCCGGGTTTTTCAGTTTTTGATTCATCGCAAGTAAATGTTCTGTCATTCTTCAGTCTCCCTGACAATAGGTGTGGTTTGAACGATATCTTCTATAACTTGGTAGAGAATAATCAACTTTACTTTACCATTCTCAACAGTCTGGTGCAAAACTTTTTCACTTTTCACCTCGCCGTTTTCGCCTATTTTATCCTCTACATCCTGTTTACCCAATTTAATGCCTTCTTGAACTGCTTCTTCTTTTGTATATTTTCGCAAAGCCTCTTCACTTTCTCTCGTTTGCTCTTTGACATAAGATACAGGGAGCTTAAATCCGAGAAAATGAAGCGAATGTTTTTCTTGTTCTGTTTTTGGATGCTTCAATTCCTCTTTTTTAAAAGTCATCCCCCAGATCGGGATTGCCAAAGAACCAAAAGAAAGCTTGTGCTTTGTCCTTACTTTGCCCGTATAGACGTTAAATAATGTTTCAAGCGGGACTGTCACTTCTGATCTATACCAGGTTTCTCCGTAAATTTCTGCTTTTGAGGCGACTTCCTGCTGATGGTCTTCGCTGCCGATCAGTCCCGAAACAAGCAGCTGCCCCTTTTCAACGTGATCGTGTATGGCGGCCATGGGCTGTCCTTTTTGCACAAACATTCTCGTAATGGTTGCTTTCTTTTTGGCGACAATATTGCGCGGGCTAACATATTTTTCTTTTTCGGGCTCATTTTTCTCCACAACTTTCATGTGAATGGTCGTCCCCTTCAGATCAACTCCGACCCAAGTGATATTGTCTATTCCATTGGTTAATGATTTCTGTATTTTTTCGGGCGACATCATTAAAAACTGCAGACGGCCCTTTTTGACGCCGATTTCATTAAGATGCTGCCTCATTTGATGTTCTGTTTCAGGCTTAGCGCCTGTCACATCAATTTTCCACACCATATTGGACAGCAAAAACAAAAGGATGAAAAAAATCGCAAAACCGATCGTAAACCCTATATTCAGCTTTGATTTCAGCAACAGGAAGGGAAATCCCTTCCGATTGATAAATCGGGCTTTACATTTAAATTTACTTCTAACCCGCCGAAAGGCATGTACATCCTGAAGCTGTATATATAACGATACGGCTTCTTTCTTTTTTTTGACATGAAAGACCGGAATCCCCTGTCTTGTGCATTCATTAAGGAGCCGCTCAATCCCTCTTCCCGTCAATTCAAGCTGGACCTTACCCGAAAAAAAAGACAGCCATTTATTTTTCACAACATTTCCCCCTCGGCTTTATGACTCAACATATCGAACGACATCAATCGTACCCTCCAAAAGTATCTCTTCCGGAAGAATCGCCTTGATGACAAAATTTTTACCAGATATGATGCACTGGCCCTGCTTCAGCATCAGCCGCACTTCATTCTCACTGAAAAGCAAAAGGCCTCTGTGGTTTTCTATGTAGATATGAAGTCTGCCAACCATTGTAATCCTCGGCAGATCCATCATAACGTCCGGGGGAATTTCCAATGCTCTTGTCAGCCAAGCTTTCATACGATTCTTTCTTTGCCCCATACAAAAAGAACCCCCTTTCATCTCATATGTATGATTTGAAAGGAGGTTCTAACACTTTAATTTTTACGGGCCGGGCGCATCGTACGGTGTGGTTTTTTCGCCCGTGGAGGTCCGAACACCTCTCCTAGAACGATCCCCTGTACGACGGTGTCTTTATTCACCTGAAGCATTTTTTGTTTTGTGTATACTGTTTTTTGTTTCGCAGCAGCAAGATCTCGTTCCAGCCCTTTCAGGTTTCTTGCTGTTTCCCTGCGTCTTTCTTCCGCTTCCCGTCTTGCCTGTTCCATACGGTTAGGGATAGGTGCAGGGGCATCTTCTTTTGACTGCTTCTTTTGAGGAGAAGCAGATTGCACGTGTTGAGGTTTTTTTCTTTTTTGGCTGTTTTGCTTTTCTTCTTTGCTCTTTTTGCCGAAAATCGCAGAAATGATTCCGATGATCGCTGCAATAATAAGCGGATTGGTCAGTAAATCTTCCATCAGCGTTCTCCCTTCTTAGAGAGATTATGATTTGCGGTCTTCATCCGAAGGGTCTTTCGTCAGCTTGCCGAATGAATCACGCATTTCTGTGTCAGCATCGATGTTCTTGATATTCATGTAATCCATGACGCCAATATTCCCTTCACGCAAAGCTTCTGCCATCGCAAGCGGCACTTCCGCCTCGGCTTCTACTACTTTCGCGCGCATTTCTTCTACGCGGGCACGCATTTCCTGTTCTTGAGCGACAGCCATCGCACGTCGTTCTTCCGCTTTTGCCTGCGCGATGTTTTTATCAGCCTCAGCCTGATCAGTTTGTAAAATTGCACCGATGTTTTTGCCGATATCTACATCTGCAATATCAATTGAGAGAATTTCAAACGCAGTTCCTGAGTCCAATCCTTTTCCAAGGACTGTCTGAGAAATCATGTCAGGGTTTTCAAGCACTTTTTTATGATTATCAGATGAACCGATTGTAGAAACGATCCCCTCACCTACACGAGCTACAATGGTTTCTTCCCCTGCTCCCCCAACGAGGCGCTCGATATTCGCTCTTACTGTGATTCTCGCTTTCGCTTTGACTTCAATCCCGTCCATTGCGACACCGGCTATGAACGGTGTTTCAATCACCTTAGGATTAACGCTCATTTGAACAGCTTCCAACACGTCCCGGCCTGCAAGATCAATGGCAGCACAGCGCTCGAATGTGAGTTCAATGTTAGCTCGCTGAGCGGCGATAAGCGCGTTGACGACTCTGTCAACATTACCTCCAGCCAGGTAGTGGCTTTCAAGCTGGTTTGTTCCAACATTAAGTCCCGCTTTATGGGCTTTAATCAGCGGGTTAACAACCCGATTCGGAATGACACGGCGAAGCCTCATCCCAACTAGAGTGAAAATGCTGATTTTCACTCCGGCTGCCAAAGCTGAAATCCAAAGCATTACAGGCACAAATGTAAAAAATACTGCCAAAACAATGATCGCTACTGCGACAATTGCCAGAATCATAAGTGTTGACGGATCCATATAACTTCTCCTCGTTTCTATTTAAATTTCTCTCACGACAATGCGTGAGCCTTCTACTTTAATCACTTTTACTTTTTTATCTTTTTCTGTAAACGATCCCTCCGAAACAACGTCAAGGCGTTCATCATCAATAATCACGGTACCGGAAGGGCGCAGCGGTGTAAAGGTTATACCCACTTTTCCCATTAAGTCCGTGCGCGTTTGATTTGAAACGTAGCCGCTCTCCGTGTTTGTAGAATCATTTAATATCAATTTCTTAAAGAATTTCATACGCTTTCCCAACACCCTTGTCAGTAAAATAAAAGCTGTAATCGAAACAGCTGAGGCGATCAAGAGAGAAACCGCCATGACAGTGAAGCTCCCCGCGGCTAAAAACAGGCTCGCAATAATCGCTCCCAAGCCCAGTAATCCAATGATTCCTCCGGGAAGAAAAATCTCAAGCAGAATGAGAATCACCCCTGCTATAAAGAGGAGAACCGTCTCATACCCGGCAAGGCCGGCTGCAAGATGCCCGTAAAAGAACAGCAATAACGCAATGAGTCCAGCCGTTCCAGGGAGGCCGACACCCGGGGAAAAAAGCTCCACCGTCAGACCTAAAAAAGCGATTGTCAGCAGAATAGGGACAATGACCGGATTCGTCAGCCATCTTGCTGTCTTTTCCGCAAAGCTCTCCTTTGCATAGCTGATCTGCGCCTTTTCGAACCCAAGCTTCTTTACGAGCGTGGACAAATTGTCAGCAGTGCCTTCTGAATAGCCTACCTCAATCGCCTTGTCTGCGTTAAGTGTCAGCAGATCTCCCTTAGGCGCGCCGACTTCCTTGGCATCTATATCTGGGTCAGCCATTGCGAGCGCATATTTTGGATCGCGGTTATTTTTCACTGCGGCATCTTCCATCTCTGCCAGCCAAAGTGATTGAGCTTTTTGGTCAGCGGCATTGCCTTGGCCATCAACAATCGCGGCGGCTCCCATTTTTCCGCCAGGCGCCATATAAATGTGATCTGCTTGAAGTGCAATATATGCACCAGCAGACAACGCGCGTTTGTTGACATATGCAGTTACGGGGATCTCGCTTTCGGTTATCAAATCGGCCATATCAATAGCAGATTTGACCAATCCCCCCGGGGTATTGATATCAAGAATAATATGGTCTGCATGTGCATCCTTTGCGTCTTGTAACGAACGGGACAAAAACGAGGCGAGACCCTGTTCGACATTTTTTTCAACCGGGATCACATAAACAGTTTGTTTTTCTGCTTTTGCGTTCAGCTGTACGCCTAATAAAG
Source organism: Bacillus sp. LR_5 (assembly GCF_042709275.1). Classification (NCBI taxonomy): domain Bacteria; kingdom Bacillati; phylum Bacillota; class Bacilli; order Caryophanales; family Bacillaceae; genus Bacillus; species Bacillus sp. LR_5. The sequence continues at coordinate 8,532 of NZ_JAVAXX010000263.1, forward strand.
AAAGTAAAAATATACCCAAAAGAGCAGCACGGAATCCTTTGATTTGAAGCAAGGGCGGTGTATCCCTCCTTCCTTTTATAATAAGTGCCTTCTCTTCATACGTAACAAATGTATCAAAGGTTTCATTTTTTTATGTATAAAAAAAGACATCTCTCTTAGAAAGATGTCCTTTTCTTTGCCATTTAAGACAGTTGACTGCTCACAAGCTTATTAATTAAACTTCCGTCAGCTTTACCTTTTACTTTAGGCATAATTGCCCCCATCACTTTGCCCATGTCCGCTTTTGAGCTCGCACCGACCTCCGCGATGGTTTCATTTACGATTGTACGCAGCTCTTCTTCTGACAGCTGCTCA
>NZ_JAVAXX010000264.1:0-8867 GCF_042709275.1 Bacillus sp. LR_5
TCGTGTGTTAGTTTGGATGTAACCGATGTGTGGGGAGGTTTGCATTTGCGCTTTAGATGGGTTTGGCTTTTTGTTATCATGTTGCTGCTTGCTGGGTGTCAGCCGTCTTATTGGGTGTTGGAGAAGGATCGAATCGGTGAAGGCAGTCCAGACTTAGAAATATACGCTAATTACCTTCAAATGCATGATGAAGTAAAAGGGTATCAAGTCTTCACCATATCAGAAGGCAAAAAAATGGTCGTCGTATCTCTCGGAAGCAGCGAGAAAGATAAGAAGCTTGAAGTGTCAGACGTCAAATACTCACCTAAAGAAACAACTGTAACTGTGGAACGAATTCCTGCTTCTAAAGCAAATGAGAAAAACCCTTATATTTTGATTGGACTGGACAAAATCGAAGGGGAATTCATCGTACAGGATGAAACGGGAAACCGATTTGAAGAAACAGATTATCAGCAATAAAGCCGGCGTTCTGAGAACGTCCGGCTTTTTCTTTTACTTCAATGTTCCATGCGGGTCGATGACGAATTTTTTGGCTGCGCCTTTGTCGAAGTCGCTGTAGCCTTTTGGCGCGTCGTCTAGAGAAATGACAGTGGCGTTGACTGCTTTTGCGATTTGCGCTCTGCCGCTCAGAATCGCTTTCATCAAATTGCGGTTGTATGTCATGGCGGGTGTTTGTCCGGTGACGAAGGTGTGAGCCTTGGCCCAGCCGAGTCCGAAGCGGATTTTTAGTGAGCCTGTTTTGGCGTCCGCATCCTTTGCGCCAGGATCTTCGGTCACGTATAAGCCCGGAATTCCGAGGCTTCCGCCGACCTGGGTGACATCCATAATCGAGTTCAGCACGGCGGCTGGCGCTCCTCCTTGATTGCCGTGCCCGGATGCTTCAAAGCCGACACAGTCCACTGCGGCATCAACGGTTGGTTCACCTAGTATTTGTTCAATTTGCTCGCCAAGGCGGTCGTGTTTTTGCACGTTGACCGTTTCACAGCCGAAGCTTCTCGCCTGTGCCAGTCTATCTTCGTTCAGATCGCCGACAATCACGGTGGAGGCGCCTAGGAGCTGAGCGGAGTGTGCAGCAGCCAAGCCGACAGGCCCCGCTCCCGCGATGTAAACGGTTGAACCTGTTTGCACGCCCGCTGTATAAGCTCCATGGAAGCCGGTCGGGAAAATGTCCGACAGCATGGTCAAATCGAGAATCTTTTCTAGCGCCTGTTCTTTATCAGGGAATACCAAAAGCTGAAAATCAGCGTACGGCACCATGACGTATTCCGACTGGCCGCCGACCCAGCCGCCCATATCGACGTAGCCGTAAGCCGATCCCGGCCGGTCAGGATTGACATTCAGGCACACGTGCGTTTTCTGCGTTTTGCACATCACACAGCGCCCGCAGGCAATATTGAAAGGAACGGATACGATATCGCCTTTTTTGATAAATTCAACGTCCCGCCCCGTATCAATAACTTCTCCAGTAATTTCATGCCCGAGCACCAACCCTTCAGGCGCTGTTGTGCGGCCTCTGACCATATGCTGATCGCTTCCGCAAATGTTGGTTGTAATGACTTTGAGAATAACCCCATGCTCACATTTCCGATTCACATTCGCCTTCGGAACGCCGGGCCCGTCCCTCAAGATTAACTCCGGATAACCGATATCCTCCACCGCTACAGTCCCTTTGCCTTTGTACACAACCGCTTTGTTTCCTGTCAACGCCATTCCTCCCATTCATGTGTTTGGACTCTCCGTCCTTGAACATGACTTCGGTTCGGCATGACTCTTTCCCTTTCTCACGGCTATTTTTTCTGTATTCTTATAACAACAAATATGCCAAGGAAGCAGCCAATAATAGTTCCGAGGATGTCTAAAAAGTCGACTTTACATCCATTTAACAGGAATACAGTAATGGCCGAAACCAGGCTGATCATAACTGCCAGAAGAAAAACCCGTTTGGTGCGCATGTAATTCCTCCTTTAGATTCGTTTCTAAACCATACCCAAAATCCTCTGCAAATTTCGGTTCAACAAAAAAAGAGACTTCACACCAGTCTCTTCATAATTAGAGATCAATTAAAAAATTTCCTGAGAAATAATGTGACAATACTGGTTACTAACGAAATCGCCGTATACATAACAACCCAAAACATGAATGAGCTATTGCCCGAAGCTAACGTAAATAACAATATCAAGCTCGCGATAAGAACGATGAGCGGTGCCACCCAAAACCTCTTAAATAAAAAATGACCCGCTATACCAAATACACCTGCGATGATCGGAAAACCAAAAACGATAAATAAAACGGCAATGGCTCCCATACTAACCTCCTTGCCTTAAAACCTCTTCATCACCTCAACATCATACAGCTTCAAATGACTCTTCGGCGTCACGACATCCTTTACCTTTCCAATCTCTTTTTCTTTCATTTTCTTTCCGGTTTTCAAACTGTACTGTTCAATGTAGGCAGGCTTGTTATACGTGTATGTGAAGAAATAGAGGCTGCTGCCTTTTTGGGTGATTTCTTTGAAATCGGCTTTCATTTTGTCCTGGGAAAAGGTGAAGACGATGCTTGTTTTTCCTGTCTTGGCATCAATTTTGTGTACCTTTCCGAAGCCGTCAATGAAATACAGGTTCCCGTCATAAGGGAAAAAGCTGTTTTTAAAGCTGAAGGGCATGGAGCTGTATATCGTTTGTTCGTTGTTTTTGTATTCGGCGATGTCGTGCAGCTCTACTTTGCCGCTTTTTTTGTTGATCTTGACCATTTGATAGAGATTGCGGGCCTTTTGGCCGCGAACCATAACATAAACAGCTTGGTCGTCCACAGCAAGCTGGGATTCGACTGAGGCTCCTTCCCGGTACTGCCATTCCGTTACTTTGTGATAAGTGAGCTTCTTTTGATCTGCTTGAATCTGAAGGAGCTCATAGCCTTTTTCGTCAGCTGTCGGGACGAGTGCGTAAATGGCGCCATCATGGAAACCGGAGGCTCGGATGTAGTAGGGGATGACGTCTTTTTTCCACTCTCCGTCCATTTGGCGGTACAGCTCTGAGCGGTATCCGTCTCCCTTTTTGTCGTAGCCGGAGTTGTATAAAGTATAAAAGCCGTCCGTGTTTTGCAGAAAGCCCGCGCTGTCTCCTGTGTGCTGATAGGCTCTTTTATGAGATCTCAGGCCGTCTTTAATCGTATAAATCTTGTTTTTGTCCTCCAGCATCACACTGTCGCCGTGAACCTTGGCTGATCCCAGCTCAAGGCCCTTCATCTGAAATGAAGACAGCGACCCATCCTGACTGATAAACAGGGCGTAGCTTTTCCCGCCGCCAAATGCATCTTGATCTGCAGAGGATGAGAAATACAGCAGGACTTCTTTGTCATCCAGGAAATCGGGGTTTCTGAGATCCTGCTGACTCACGGTTTTATGGTTTTTGAGAGGAGAAATGAAGACAAATAGTGCGATTCCTGCGAGAATCAGCATGGCGATGGTAATCATCCACTTTTTCATATCCTTCTCCTTAGTAAATGGTCATGATGGTTGTCGTATACGAAGAACTTGTGATGTCGCGCGGATACACGCCTAAGCCTCCGTTGCTGTCTATATCAATCCCTGCTTTTAGCAAAAAGGCAGACCATAGGAGCTTTGAACAGTTTTTGGCGCCGTCATGGCCCGTATTTCTGTTATTGACGAAGTTAAATGAGTATGGGTCGCCGACTTTTGATACCGCCCAGTCGGCAGCAGCTGTTTTTTGAGATGAGGATACGCTGACGGTTTGCACAATGGAGTTGTCTTCCACGTCTCTGGCATTATAAGCGATCTGCCTGACGCCGTCGCTCGGGACAGATTCAACAATTTTGTCAGCAGCGGAGTACATGCCGACGTGGCCGTGATTGTAGTAGGCTGTGTAGGAGTTCGTGTAATAGATATTGCCTTTCGCGCTTGTCGGGAGTTTTTTCGTGCCGGACGAGCCGCCCATGATAGACATGCCGTTTTCCTTGGCGAGCCGGTCTCCCTCTGCTTTATCAGCCGTGATTTCCTTATAGAACTGTTTTAGGATAACATCCTGCTTTACGTGCTGTTGTTTGGCAATCTGGCTGGCAGATTTCATGATTTCTTCCGGTGTCGTGCCTGGCTGCAGTGCGGCGATTTCTTCAGCATAATTTGTGGTCTTTACGGCTTTGGCGGGAGAAACAAACAGGCCGCCGCACATTGTAAGCGCTACCAAAAACATCGACACTCGTTTCTTCAACTTCATTACATCTCCTCTTTTCTTGTGAGTGTAGGAAAGGTAATTTCCTCACCCACATTATATTAGGAAAATAAGGAAAGTAACTAGGTTATTTACAGAATTTTTAGAAATCGTTTACAGAAAAAGGCCTTTATCAGGCCCTTTTCGTTAAATCTTCTTGCTCATCACTACGTCTGTTTCTTGAAATCCGGTTTGCTCATATAGCTTTCGCGCCGTCTGATTATGGGCAAAGACATGAAGGGACAGCTTGCGGATTCCCATGCTGCGTGCCGTTTGATCTAATGCCGCCAATGCTTGCTTTGCGTAGCCCTTTCCCCGATACGGTTCATATAACCCGAAATCATAAATAAACGCTTCCTGCTGGGGATGCTCCGGTTCAGCATGTATCCAGAGCCAGCCAACGACATCCTTTTCATTCAGCTTGAGGCTCCACAAATGGTGATGGGGTGTTTCCAGCCCTCTCGGAAGCAGATCAGTAAATGCCTGCTTAGACAAAAGCTGTGCATCTTCAGGCAGCCATGTTCCCGCTTTTACCTTTTCTTCCGCGTAATGCTTTGTTGTGTACGTGAGATAAGACCGAAATTCTTCTGTCTGCATAGGGGTCAGCATGATTGTCATATCATCTCTCCTTCATATATTGACTAGAGGATTTTACATAAAATAGAAAGAGGTGTTACTATCAGAATAAGCAACTGAGATTGATAAGTCACTAGAGAAAGGAGTTTCACATGAATAAGATCGCACCCGCAGAAATCGCTAGCATGCTCAACGATTGGTACCTTGCCATCAAGAAACATGAAGTTGAAGAATCCTCCCGTTTATTTGAAGAAGTGAAGCCTTTATTGGACGACATGGAAGAGGATCAGGAGGTGCTGGCCTACTTCTCCTTATTGGAACTGCGCCACAAGGTTTTGCTTCACGAGGCGAGAGGACAGGGCTTTCAGCATGAGGAGCCTTCTCATATGAATGCTACGTCTGACATGCTGAAATATTACTTTTTTCTGTTTGAAGGCATGTATGAGGCCTATAAAAATAATTATGATATTGCCATTGGGCTGTATAAAGATGCAGAGCAGTATCTCGACAACATTCCCGATCCGATTGAGAAAGCTGAATTTCACCTGAAGGTCGGAAAGCTCTATTATAAGCTGGGACAAAATATTGTGTCCCTCAATCATACACGGCAAGCGGTCAAAACGTTCAGGGAAGAAACTGATTATAAAAAGAAGCTGGCTTCAGCCCTGATTACCATGTCAGGCAATTTTACAGAGATGAGCCAGTTTGAAGAAGCTGAGGCTTATTTGGACGAAGCAATTCGGATCACGAGTGAATTAGAGGATCATTTTTTTGAAGCCCAGCTTTTGCATAACTTCGGCCTTCTTCATGCGCAAAGCGGCAAATCAGAAGAAGCGGTTTCGAAATTAGAAGAGGCCTTACAGAACGAAGAGTATGCCCGCTCCGCCTATTATTATCATTCTGCCTACCTGCTGATACGAGAGCTGTTTAAGATCAAAAAGAAAGAACAGGCCTTATCTTATTACCAAGACGTGAAGGAAAAATTGACTGCTGAGCCGAATAGAATATGTGAGGCAAAAATAGACATTTTATATGCCATTTATGCAGAAGGAGGTCATGCGGAAACGTTTCACTTATGCAAACAACATATGGATGACTTGTTGTCCGAGAAAGAGTATGACAGTGTAAGAGAACTTTCCATTTTGGCTGGCGAACGGTATAGGGAACTTGAGCTTTACAAAGAAGCTGCCCACTTTTTTTATGAAGCATTACAGATTGAAGAACTGATTAAACGAACGGAGGTTATATAAATGAAAAGATTTCTGATTGGCGCAGGCGTCGCAGCGGTAATTTTATCAGGTTGGTTTATTGCAGACCATCAAACCCATTCACAGGAAATGAAAGTCGCTGAGAAAATGATTGGATAAATGAAAAACCCCCGCGGGTGCGGGGGTTCAATTTAACGAAAGAATCCTAAAACGGTTTGTAGTTTTAGGATTCTTTCATCTTTTCAGCGTGATTGAAAACCCTTGAAGTCTAGGAAGAACGAGCATTGGAGCGCAGCGAATGTTTGGAATTCGTGAGCACCGAAGCGCAGGCCTGACAACGAATGCGAGGGTTTGTCGACACGCTGAAACCCCCGCGGGTGCGGGGGTTTTCTTATTACAGCAGCTTCTTCCCTAGCAGAGATTCTACGAGCTCTACTGCTGTTTTACCCGTTTTGTTTTTGTGATCAAGGATCGGGTTAACCTCAACGAATTCGGCTGAGGTAATGATGCCTGCGTCATACAGCATTTCCATAGCCAAATGGCTCTCCCGGTAGCTGATGCCGCCGACGACAGGGGTTCCGACACCCGGTGCGTCGTTCGGATCAAGTCCGTCCAGATCAAGGCTCAGATGGACGCCATCACATGCTGATAAATAATCAAGGGTTTCTTCAATGACCTTTGTCATGCCAAGACGGTCGATTTCGTGCATTGTGTACACCTTCATGCCGCTTTCCTTAATGTACTTGCGCTCCCCTTCATCAAGTGACCGGGCGCCAATGATGACGACGTTTTCCGGTTTGATTTTAGGCGCGTAGCCTTCAAGGTTAACCAGTGACTCGTGGCCAATGCCGAGGCTGACCGCGAGCGGCATGCCGTGAATATTGCCCGATGGTGAAGTTTCAAGTGTATTCAAATCGCCGTGCGCGTCATACCAGATGACGCCGAGATTATCGTAATGCTTCGCTGTGCCTGCAAGCGTGCCGATCGCAATACTGTGGTCACCGCCCAGGACAAGCGGGAATTTTTTCTCTTCAATGACTTTGTTGACCTTTTGCGCGAGTTTTTCATTTCCCGCCAAAACGGAATTCAGGTTTTTCAGTTCCTCGTCATTTTTGATTTTTTCGCGGTTGATCGGAATGTCACCGAGATCCTCAACCGTATACCCCATGTCTGACAGCCGCTCGATCAGATGAGCGTACCGGATGGCACTCGGGCCCATATCTACTCCGCGTCGTGCTTGTCCTAAATCCATTGGCATTCCAATAACCGAAATCGTTTTATCCATCTGTGATTCCACCTCAACATTTAAGATAATGTCCTATGCGGGTTCTAACAAAGATGACTTACGGACAACGTTTTTAAAGCTCTAGCTGACGATTCGCCTGCTGGCGTTTTTTAATGACGACATGATAAATGATGTAGCAAATGATCATAAACGGTACGCCGCAATACAGCGCGATACGCTGCTCCGGATCAAATGCGAGACTGATGAGCACGACCGTATTTAACGTTAGACCGATCAGCGGAAGCACCGGGTACAGCGGTGTTTTAAATTTCAAATCTTCTATCTTCCCGCCTTCGCGGATATATTTGCGTCTGAACATGATTTGGGAAAGCGAAATCGTAATCCAGCCGACCTGTGCGCTCATACCCGCCAAAGATAACAGTACCATATAGACAGTTTCAGCCTGCGCAAACTTTGTCAGAAGTGATAGGCAGGCCACAGCCATCGTTACGATTAACGAGTACATCGGTACACCGCGCTGATTTGTTTTTCCGAGCGCTTTGAAGGCCTGTCCTTCATTGGCCATTGCGTACAGAATACGCGTTGATGCGTATAAACCTGAGTTCGCAACAGATAACAGTGCGATTAAAATAACAAAGTTCATGATATCAGCTGCATATGGGATTCCGATTTGCTCAAATACGGCAACAAATGGACTTTCCACGACACCCGCCTGTTTCCACGGAATCATGCCGGCAATGACAATGATTGAAAGCACAAAGAAGACAAGCGTTCTCCATACTGTCTGTTTGATTGACCGTGGAATCGTTTTTTCAGGGTCTTCACTTTCTCCGGCTGCAACCCCGATCAGCTCAGTCCCCTGAAACGCAAAGTTCACAGTAATCATCGTAATCAGCATTGCCTTTATGCCGTTCGGAAATAACCCGTCTTCATAAAAATGTGTCAAAAACGGCGCCTGCTCTCCGCCCTTCAGATCAATCAGGCCAAACATGGCAGCTCCGCCGAGAATAATAAATAAAAGGATAATCAAAATTTTAATGCCCGAGAACCAGAATTCAGATTCCGCAAAGGCTTTTGTGGTGATCGCATTTAAAATAAACATCAGTGCCGCAAAGACCAGACACCAAATCCATACGTCTATATGCGGAAACCAGCGTTGCATCAGCTGCCCCGCTGATAAGAATTCAATGGCGCATGTAACCGCCCAGCCGAGCCAGTACAGCCAGCCGAACGCAAACCCGAAAGCCGGGCTGATAAATTTCGTGGCATAGGTCTGGAAGGACCCCGACACAGGAAAGGCGACTGCCAGCTCTCCTAAGCAGAGCATGGTCAAAAACATGATAAAGCCGCCCACTAAATAGGACAGAACCGCGCCGAGCGGTCCCGCTTGGTTAATGGTAAACCCGGTTCCAAGGAAGAAACCGGTTCCGATCACTCCGCCCAATGAAATCATGAACAAGTGGCGCGATTTCATTGTCCGCTGGAGCTGATTTCCGTTATCTTGGTTTGTATTCACATTCTGCACCCCTTCAGCAACTTGTATTGGATCTAAGCTGGAACATCTGCATGGTGCTATCCCAGTTTGCTGTCCAAAGAGTCTCTATCTATTTA
>NZ_JAVAXX010000265.1:0-8857 GCF_042709275.1 Bacillus sp. LR_5
AAATATCTTGATGTCTTATCTTAGGCGGCGGTAATCAAAAATTGATACGCAAAAAAGGCGGAGATGATATCGCTCCGCCTTTTTTAGCATAATTTTATTCTTTTAAAGCGGCTTGAATTTCTTCGAGAAGCAGCTGTGCACCCTCAGGGCTTAGCGTAATTTTACCGTTGCCGTATTCTTTATTTTCTGAAGTGATTTCTCCAGTCATTAAACAAACGCCATGAGGTTTGTACTTTTTCAAGATAATTTTATCTCCGTCAACAAAAAACTCAATGCTGTCTTTTATGGCAATATCCAATGCCCGTCTCAACTCAATCGGCATGACAATGCGGCCTAATTCATCTACTTTTCTCACAACACCTATTGATTTCATAAAAACCCTTCTTCCTTTAAATGTTTCTTTTCTCATGTAATGTTTTAAGGATGTACCTCAATATATCGTAGACGAATGAAACTTTGAAAAAGTTTCCCGCTTTCTATAAGAATTACAAGATATTTTTTCCATAAAACCGAAAAATGTATTACTTCTATTACACAGTTCCTTGATTTTTTACAAAAACATTTCTTTACCGACACACACCCCCAAAAATCGCAGTATTTCTGAGAAACTTTAAATGTAGAATCATATTAAATTAGGATAGAGATTGGGTGAAAACATGTTTCAATCAACTGAAATCGGGATTGACTTAGGAACAGCTAATATACTTGTTTACAGCAAAAATAAAGGGATTATCCTAAATGAACCATCTGTTGTCGCAGTGGATACGACGACAAAAGCAGTGCTTGCAATCGGAGCTGACGCGAAAAACATGATCGGTAAAACACCGGGAAAAATTGTCGCTGTCAGACCGATGAAAGATGGCGTGATCGCAGACTATGATATGACAACTGACCTGCTAAAGCACATTATGAAAAAAGCAGCAAAAAGCATCGGCATGTCGTTCAGAAAACCGAACGTAGTCGTTTGCACACCATCAGGCTCAACAGCAGTAGAACGCCGCGCCATCAGTGATGCGGTGAAAAATTGCGGCGCGAAAAACGTTCATTTAATCGAAGAGCCAGTTGCAGCCGCCATCGGAGCGGATTTACCGGTTGATGAGCCGGTTGCCAATGTGGTAGTAGATATCGGCGGAGGGACGACAGAGGTCGCTATTATTTCCTTCGGTGGCGTTGTTTCCTGCCATTCTATCAGGATCGGCGGAGACCAGCTTGATGAGGATATCGTTTCTTTCGTCCGTAAAAAATACAATTTGCTGATCGGCGAACGCACAGCTGAGCAGGTAAAAATGGAAATTGGCCATGCTCTGATTGAACATATACCAGAGGCAATGGAAATTCGGGGACGTGACCTCGTGACAGGTCTTCCAAAAACCATTATGCTTCAATCCAACGAAATTCAAGATGCAATGCGTGAATCCCTCCTGCATATTCTTGAAGCCATCAGAGCGACACTTGAGGACTGTCCGCCTGAATTGAGCGGAGATATTGTTGATCGCGGCGTTATTTTAACAGGCGGCGGCGCGCTCCTTAATGGAATTAAAGAATGGCTCACAGAAGAGATTGTCGTGCCTGTACACGTGGCGCAAAACCCGCTTGAATCTGTAGCAATCGGCACAGGCCGTTCTTTAGAAGTGATTGATAAGCTGCAAAAGGCAATTAAATAGTCTTTACCCGCAAAATTCTCACACGCGGCAAATTTCTTGCTTCTTTTTTCCTCACTTCCTTCATATTGTGGGAAATGGAGAAACGTTAAGGAGGAAACAGATGCTAAGAGATTTAGGAAGAAGAGTAGCGATCGCAGCCATTTTAAGCGGAATTATTCTTGGAGGCATGAGCATTTCTTTGGCAAATATGCCCCATTCGCCTGCAGGCGGCACTGTAAAACTGAATCATCCATAATATTGAAAAACCCAAGACGTGTCGTTTTGGGTTTTTCACTTTGGGCTCCTTCTTTCCTTTATAGGATCATATTTGATATGATGAGAAAAAAGCTTGGAGGAATGATTCATGGATTCATTTTCACAGAAATTAAATACATATGCACAGCTGGCGGTAGAAGTCGGCGTTAATGTCCAAAAAGGCCAGTATGTAGTCGTAAATGCTTCAACAGACGTTCGGGATTTTGTCCGTTTAATTGTAAAACACGCATATGAAAAGGGCGCAAAAAACGTCACCGTGAATTGGCAGGATGACGAAGTAGCCAAATTAAAATACGAACTTGCGCCGTTTGAAGCATTTGAAGAATATCCTGAATGGGAAGCAAAAGGCAGAGAAGAGCTTGCCAAAAATGGAGCTGCTTTCATTTCTGTTGTGTCGTCAAACCCAGACTTGCTAAAAGGTATAGATTCCAAACGGATTGCGGCATTCCAAAAAGCAGCAGGCAAAGCATTGCATACATACAGACAATATATTCAATCAGACAAAGTCAGCTGGACTGTCGTAGGTGCGGCATCAGCAGGCTGGGCTCACAAGGTGTTTCCTGGCAAATCAGAGGAGGAAGCGATCCACCTTCTGTGGGAAGAAATTTTTAAAGCGACACGCGTAAATGAAGACAACCCGGTTCAGGCGTGGATCAATCATGACCAAAATCTTCATGAAAAAGTTGACCATTTGAACGAGAGACATTACGCTGCCTTACATTATCAAGCTGAAGGAACTGATTTAACAATTAAGCTGCCTAGGAAGCATGTTTGGGCAGGTGCGGGAAGCGTGAATGAAAGCGGCCATGAGTTTATGGCCAATATGCCGACAGAAGAAGTATTCACGCTGCCGCAAAAAGACGGGGTTGACGGAGTGGTATCAAGCACAAAACCATTAAGCTACGGCGGAAATATTATTGAAAATTTCACCCTGACGTTTGAAAATGGCCGTATAGTCGACATTAAAGCTGAAAAAGGTGAGGATATTTTAAAAGAACTGGTGGAAACAGATGAAGGTTCTCACTATTTAGGTGAAGTGGCACTTGTTCCTTACGATTCGCCTATATCACAATCAAACATTCTTTTCTATAACACGCTGTTTGATGAAAACGCGTCAAATCATTTGGCGATCGGAAGCGCCTATGCCTTTAATATTGAAGGCGGAAAGCAGATGTCTCGTGAAGAGCTTGTCAAAGAAGGCCTAAATGAGAGCATTACACACGTGGACTTTATGATCGGTTCTAAGGATATGAATATTGACGGAATTACGGCAGACGGGAAAAGAGAGCCTATCTTCAGAAACGGAAATTGGGCTTTTTAAGTAAATAAAAGGAGGCTTTTCCGCCTCCTTTTTTTATTTTTCTGCTTCATACATTTGCAGATTCGCATAAACGGTTTCTAATACTGGTGCAGCGAGAGATAAACGTTTAACTTTTTCAAGCAAAAATCCATGCAGGTGGTCGCCTTCTGTCGTTTGGCCGTTTTCCATATCCCGCAGCATGGAGGACTTCATATGATAAGACATGCTGGTCATCGTACGAAAGCTCTCTTCCTCAAGATCCGGATCAGCCGGAACACCTTCTTTTCGTAAAACAGCGCAAATTTCCCCAATAAGAGTTTGAGCCGTGTGACGTCCGGCTTCTGTGGCGAGGATTGGGCCAAGCGGTCGTTGAAATAACGTTGTGATCCCCGCTTGCGCTGCAATAAAGAGATACTTTTTCCAAATGTCCTTCTCGATATGCCCGCTAATGATGACTTCAGCCTTCACACCTGAAAATACCTCTTCAAGCGCTCTTATCCGCTCCGTACGCTCGCCGTTCCATTCTCCAAATACAAAACGATGCGATGTGCTCGTATGATGAATTTCTCCTTTGTTGTCTAAAGCACTTTCTATAAAACACAGGCCGCCCAGCACCTGTTCTTTTGAAAATGCCGCAAATAGCTGCTCATAGTGGCGGTACCCATTTAAAAAAGGGATAATGACAGATTCCTGATGGATAAATGGTTTGACATCGTCTATCACTTGACCAAGCGAGTATGCTTTAGAAGCAATGATAACGACATCAAATTGCCCTGTTTCTCCGGCACTGATTAGTTCGGGCTGAAATGATACATTCCCTTTTTCACTATGGATGACAAGCCCGGTTTTTTTAAGCTGCTCAGCTCGTTTTTGGCGCACGAGAAATGTCACATCATTTCCTTTCTCCGAAAGCCGTCCGCCAATATACCCGCCTACTCCACCTGCTCCGACAACCAAAAATTTCATGTTGTGATCTCCTTTCATATTTAGGTATCAAAAAAAGCAGAGAAATCTCTGCTTTTTTTATTCCGCATATAGTTCAGTCAATTTTTTCTGCACATCAGCATTTTCAAGGAACTCGTCATAGCTCATTTGCTTATCGACGATGCCGTTAGGTGTAATTTCTATAATTCTGTTGGCAATGGTCTGCACAAACTGATGGTCATGGGAAGTAAACAGCATAGCGCCTTTAAAGCTGATTAAGCCGTTATTGAGCGCTGTAATGGACTCTAGGTCTAAATGGTTAGTCGGCTCATCCAAAATTAAAATATTGGCGCCAGAAAGCATCGCTTTCGACAGCATACAGCGGACCTTTTCTCCCCCGGAAAGTACATTTGCTTTTTTGTGGACTTCTTCTCCAGAGAACAGCATGCGTCCTAAGAAACCGCGTAAAAAGCTCTCACTTTGGTCGTGCGGAGAATATTGGCGAAGCCAGTCTACAAGGTTCAGATCACTGCCTTCGAAATATTCGCTGTTGTCTTTTGGAAAATACGCTTGAGATGTGGTAACACCCCATTTAAACGTTCCGCTGTCAGCTTCCATTTCCCCGGAAATGATTTTAAACAGCGTAGTAACAGCAAGTTCGTTTCGGCCAGTGAAAGCAATTTTATCTTCTCGATTCATAATAAAGCTGACATTGTCAAGCACCTTTACGCCATCGATTGTTTTTGTTAAGCCTTCCACGCGAAGAACATCATTTCCGATTTCCCGTTCCGGCGTGAAGTTAACATAAGGATAGCGGCGGGAAGACGGTTTAATATCATCCAGCGTGATTTTTTCGAGAAGTTTCTTTCTTGATGTAGCCTGCTTAGATTTAGACGCATTGGCGCTGAATCTAGCGACAAACTCTTGAAGCTGTTTAATCTGCTCTTCTTTTTTCTTGTTCGCTTCTTGAGAAAGCTTTAACGCCAGTTGGCTTGACTCGTACCAGAAATCATAGTTTCCGACATAGATTTGAATTTTGTTAAAATCAAGGTCGGCAATGTGCGTACATACTTTATTTAAGAAGTGGCGGTCATGGGATACGACAATAACTGTGTTTTCAAAGTTAATCAGAAACTCTTCAAGCCACTGGATTGCCTGAAGGTCCAAGTGGTTCGTCGGCTCATCGAGGAGCAGAACATCCGGCTTGCCGAATAATGCCTGTGCCAAGAGAACTTTTACCTTCTCCGAACCGCCGAGGTCTGCCATCTTTTTTGTGTGCAGATCTTCTGAGATACCAAGGCCTTTTAACAGGATCGCAGCTTCACTTTCCGCTTCCCAACCGTTCAGTTCCGCGAATTCACCTTCTAGCTCAGCAGCACGAATCCCATCCTCATCTGAGAAATCAGGCTTCATGTAAATAGCGTCTTTCTCCTGCATGACTTCATACAGGCGTTTGTGGCCCATAATGACCACTTTCAGCACTTCATACTCTTCGTACTCAAAATGGTTCTGCTTCAAGACGGCAAGACGCTCGCCAGGACTCATATGCACGTCGCCTGTCTGAGGCTCGATTTCGCCTGACAGCACCTTTAGAAACGTTGATTTACCGGCACCGTTTGCACCAATTAACCCATAGCAGTTGCCTGGGGTAAATTTAATATTAACATCTTCAAATAACTTGCGATCCGCAAACCGCAAGCTTACATTATTTACAGCAATCATTTATTATCCTCCATCATGTCTATCATCAATAAAAGTATACCATGAATGCAGGGCAAGAGAAATGATTCCCTGATAAAACAGAGAGAAAACACTTATACACCCAAACCAGCCAGCTGTGTTACAATTAAAGAGAGAGAATGCATCCGCCTGGAAAATTACACACTCTCATGGAGGAACACGTTGAGGCTTTTAACACTTACTGAATATTGCTTACTGATCTTTTTTACGGGCTTTTACCTTGCCGTAACAGGCTTTACCGCCAAAGATATCGGCTTATATATAGGCATAGCCCTTATTTACATATTTTCGCACATTTTTTCTAAACGGCTTTTAGAAAAGCGCGGAAAAGAGAACAAACAGGTTCACCTTTTCTTCAGTGTGCTAGCTATTATCGGTTCAGTGTTCATCACGGTTTTATGCATTGCATTGGTCGCTTCTTTTTCAAAATAAAAACGCCTGCTGTCCTAGGCCAGCAAGGCGTTTTTATTTTGTTTGACGCATTTCGTTAAACGGGAAAAAGACAAACTTCGATGTGCCGACAATTCGATCTTCCGCGATCAGTCCCAGCCCGTTTCGGCTGTCCATAGAATTCAGCCGGTTATCTCCCATGACAAAGTATTTGCCTTTCGGAACCTTAACCGGTCCAAAGTCTCCTGTCAGACTGACACCAAGTTTTTCTGCTTCCTTCTTGTTTTTAGACAAGTAAGGCTCGGCTACTTTTTTACCGTTTATATAAAGCGTGTCATCCTTCATTTGAACGGTTTCTCCAGGCTTTCCGATCAATCTTTTTACATAATGGATTTTAGAAGTTTCACCGTTGATAATAACGATATCTCCGCGCTTCAGCTCGCCGATATAGTTGACTGTTTTATTCACAAACAGCCTTTCTCCGTCATGTAATGTGGGATACATAGATGAACCTTCAACTAAATACGGTTCAAACAAAAAGTGACGGATCAGGAGAGCCAGCAGAACAGCGATGACAATCGCTTTACCCCATTCCAGGTACGTATTGGTTTTTTTCTTCGCCGTTTTCTCAGTATTCGTATTTTTTTCCTCGGTCAAAGTGTTTCCTCCTAGACAATTGCTATGTCAGTTGTTTCTCTTCTTTTACTTTATCATAAAAAAGAATAAAATACATAACTTAACCGCGCTCCCTGCCGGCCGGATAAGAAAAAGCGTCCTTTCGAACCAAGGACGCTTTTTTTCTTATTTTTCTGTAACAGGTTTTTTGACGATACCGAGGATAATTGCCATCACGACAGCACCGATCACGATACTTAAAAGGTAAAGCATCGGATGGTTTGTAATGAAAGCTACGAATACTCCTCCATGAGGCGCCGGAAGCGTTACTCGGAAGAATTCAGTTAATCCGCCGGCAACAGCTGCACCGACTACAGCAGCTGGTATGACGCGAAGCGGATCAGCCGCAGCAAATGGGATCGCTCCCTCTGTTACGAAAGCAGCTCCCATGAAATAGCATGTAATACCAGCTTCACGGTCACGCTGAGTGAATTTGTTTCTGAAAATGGTTGTTGCAAGTGCGATACCAAGCGGAGGAACCATACCGCCGGCCATGATTGCTGCATGAGGCGCATAGTTGCCTGCATCGATCATGGCGATACCGAACGTAAAGGCAGCTTTATTAAGCGGGCCACCCATATCGATCGCCATCATGCCGCCCAAGATAATACCCATTAACACAAGGTTTCCAGTACCAAGGCTTTCAAGCCAGTTTGTTAAGAAATTCATAAATGCCGCTACAGGTGTATTAACGACAAATTGCATTAATACGCCAGTGATAAAAATACCGAACAGCGGGTAAATCAAAACAGGTTTTAATCCATCAAGTGACTGAGGGATAAACGTAAATACTTTTTTCAGTAAAATCACGACATAACCGGCAAGGAATCCGGCAATTAAGCCGCCTAAGAATCCAGCATTCGCTTGAGTTGCCATAAATCCTCCGACCATACCAGGCGCAAAACCAGGACGATCTGCAATACTCATCGCAATGAAACCGGCCAGAACTGCAACAATCAGTTTTAATGCATTGTCGCCGCCGATAAAGTTTAATGCTGCTGCAAACGTGTTGTAGCTAGGATCATTCGGATCAGCAGAGTGAATTCCCCAGAAGAATGAAATCGCAACGAGAATACCGCCGCCGACTACGAACGGAAGCATGTTGCTGACACCGCTCATCAGGTGCTTATAAAACGTGTTTCCGATACCGCTTCCAGACTTGCCTTTCGCTTCTTCATCGTCGTTTGAAGCTGCTGAACTGCCGCCACTGCCTTGATAAATCGGCGCATCTTGATTCATCGCTTTTTCGATAAGCTCTTGCGGACGTCTGATACCCGCCGTTACAGGAACTTGAAGTACGCGCTTGCCTTTAAAACGTTCCATTTCAACCTGCTTGTCCGCTGCGACAATGATTGCAGGTGCATCTTCGATTTCTTGGGCAGTGAGCTTGTGCTTAATGCCGCTTGACCCATTTGTTTCGACCTTAATTTCCACACCAAGCTCTTTCGCTTTTTCTTTAAGGGCATCAGCAGCCATGAATGTATGGGCAATACCTGTCGGGCATGCAGTAACCGCTAAAATTTTCCCTTTTCCGGCAGGTGCTGGTGCCGCTTCTTCTTCTTCTTCCTCTTCCTCTTCGTCATCATCTTTATCGTGCTGATTAATAATGTCGATGATGGCATCTTCAGACTCAGCTTCAAGGAGCTGCTTACGGATTTCTTCACGCATTAACAGCGTTGAAAGTCTTGACAATGCTTCAAGGTGAGTGTTGTTTGCGCCTTCAGTCGCCGCGATCATGAACACTAAGTGAGCCGGCTGGCCGTCTAATGATTCATAATCGACGCCGTCTTTTGAACGTCCGAACGCGATCGCCGGGTTGATAACGCTTGCCGTTTTCGCATGGGGGATAGCGATTCCTTCACCGATACCCGTGGAGCTTTGGCTTTCGCGATTTAAAATGGCTTCTTTA
>NZ_JAVAXX010000266.1:0-8851 GCF_042709275.1 Bacillus sp. LR_5
TGCCGTCATCCTTGTTTCTGTGTAAATACCGGATGCAAGCACGCCTGCAACCACCCCGATAAATATGGCCAGCCCGCCCATGCGGGGCATGATTTTGTCATGTACTTTTCGATTGCTGGGCTGGTCAACTGCACCTATTTTAATCGCAATCCTTTTTACGATTGGGGTTATGATTAAAACTGTCAGCAGCGAGACAATAAACGCAACAACAATGCGAATCATGCGTTCGTCAAGCATAAAGAAGTCTCCTTTGAAATTAAATGAAGTCTTTATTTATATAGAGAACCGTTCCTTCCATTATACCTTCTCCTTAGTTATTATAACAAGCTTCATCAAAAAGAAACACGTATAATCAAAAAACGCGCATCCCAATTTATAGGACTACGCATGTTTTTGAATCCCTGTATACTTCATAATTTGTCTAAATAAGCAATTCCAATCTTGTGTGCGAGCGATGTTTCGGCGCATTTCTTTATAGGTCTCGTCTCCGTTTTGACCGAGAACTTTTTCACAAGCGGCTATAAAATCAATCGGATGATCGCCCTCTACATATTCGTATACATACGGCTTTTGCATTTTTGAGGTTGACGGGAGATTAGAGCCGACGACAGGTTTTCCTGCCGCTAAAAATTCAAATAGTTTCAGCGGAAACACAGCTTGATTATACGGTGATTGTTTATATGGCATGATGCCAATGTCGATAAGCTCCATATAATGAGGCACTTCTTTTGGATCTGCCGGACCGGTCCATATGACATTGGGAAGCCTCAGCAGCTCTTGAAACGAAACGTCACCATTGGTGGCATCCGGGCCAACCCATAAAAATGTCCAATCAGGCTTTTGCAGGGCGGCGGCTTTAATCATTTTAAAATCGAGCTTCGGTTTAATCCCGCCAATAAAACCTAACACTGTTCCTTCTCTCCCCTGCAGTATACTGCGATCGGGAGCTTGTTTAGTTGCAGAAAACAGCTCATACTCCACACCGTTTTCCACAGTATGAACCTTTTCTCGTCCTGCAGTCAGTTTTTTGTCTACTTCCTTGTGAAGATAATCTGATGAACAGGTTATTGAATCTGCTCGTTGTATAATTCTCAGCTCTGCCGATTTAATGACTTTTCGCCGGAATTCAGACAGCAGATTTGATCGGCCGCTGATCGGCGCCGCCCATAAGTCACTGCAGTCATAAATGACCTGATCCCAAGGATACAGCGAAGACAGCAGCGGGAATCCCGGAAACGTGTACCATAAACAGCAGCGTTCACCGTTTGCAGAAGCAGGTGTAAGCTCATCGAGTAATGGGGAGAGCTTATGTCTGTAAAAGACATCTGTATATCGTCCGAAACGAAACATTTTTTTCTGCAGCAGGTCTTTGACAGCGAATTGCCTGATGCCAGAATGGACTTCCTGAAACTCTTTCCCTTGGGCACGCGGAGCCGGACATACCCAAATAACTTCCTTCGTTTCCTCCTGAGCAGCTAAAAATTCTGCCAGCCGGTGCCTTCTGTATCTCAATTGGTCTTTTCCCCATTCAGCAGTGGCAACGATGACATGAATGATTGCTTCTTTTGTTTCCACCTTCATCACCTTTTCTCTCTGTTTGCGGCTATAATCTTTTTTTCACCGCGTTTTTTGCATATTGAACAAAACACCATGTTGCTTTCATAAAATGAAGCCGTTCGATCTCCCTGTAGACAAACCACGTTTTTTTCGCAGCCTTCCATTTGTTGCTGGAAATTGAGTTATTGACAAGCCGATATTCAGCCAGGCATTCCTTCATTCCATAGGCAGTAAATCCTTTTTTTAAAAGAGACAGCCATGTGGCTAAGTCCTGTCTCGTTCTGATATTCGGCATTTGGATCTGTCCCGTTTGCTCCCTGTCAATCATCACCGTCAAGCAGCCGATAATTGTATTTTTCAGGGCGTCATCGTACGTCAGGCTTTCCGGCGCATGAATAAATTTATCAAGTGGGGTCCCGTCCTGCGCCATTAAGCTGTAGCCCGTGAAAGAAAACGCACAGGAGCGCTCCATCATAAACTCAAGCTGCTTTTCCAGTTTGTCTTTTTTCCATTTGTCATCACTGTCCAAAAATGCTACGTAGCGCCCTTGAGCGCGTTCCAACGCTTTGTTGCGAGCAACCGCAGCTCCGGAGTTCTCTTCCAGATACACCACATGAATTCTTTCGTCTATTTTTTCATACTGCTGTAAAATGTCGCGGGTCCCATCCGTTGAGCAATCATCCACGATAATCATTTCCCAATGAGGATGGCTCTGATCTAATACCGAATGAACCGTGTCTTCAATATAGTCACGCGCATTATAGGAAGGTGTAATGACAGATACGAGAGGTTTCCAATTGGTCATGATCACATCTCCATCGTATGATTTTAAAAGGATTCCCTGAAAAATTCAGGAATGACAACGAACATAAAGGCAATCGTAAGGCCAATCATAACGCCGAGAACTGCTTTCTTTTTCGGAGACATTCCGCCGCCTGCTGTCTCACTTACGGTTTCGGAATCAGTAACACTTGCCGCTTTCAGGTTAAGCTGTGTGTTTTTGAGCTCATACAAAAATCTCTCTTTATCCACTTTGGAATCCTCGCTCACCGACTCGCCTTCAAGCGCGTCTATGCTGCTGCGGATGACGGCTTCTCTTTCTGCATACAGCTTTTGATCGTTTTTGAGGAAGGTGGAGGATATGGCGTTTAAGACAGATTCCGTTTTATCCTTATCCTCGTCACTATAGCTTAAAGTCAGTAACGATTTGGATTCCGTTTTGATTGTAAGCTTCTCTTTGATTTCTGCTACATCTTCATCCTTTTCATCAGGAAGCGCCTCCTTCAAAAAAGAGTCGCTCTTTAGCAGAAGCGGAATCTCTTCTGTGCTGTTATAAACCGGATGATCATAGCTCCCCACAGCCAAAGTATCTTCAGCTGTATAGCTCTTTTGATCAGCGATCTGTGACGGCAGGATATACCCCGCCGCACCTAATATAATTGGCACCGCTATGATCCAAATGATATTTTTTTTTATGCGACGGGCTATTCTTATCAATATATCGTTCATATAAGTCTCCCTGCTTTTTGTAGTCTGTTTATCTGTACATCGGCTCAGGCATTTGTCTGGATCGCCTTAACACATTCACGGCGGCGATGACGAGCGCCATAAACACCCAATGGAAAAATAAATTTGAAACAGAGCTTGGGCTGATACTTGATACCAGGAAACTGACCATAGCGGTAATAAGTCCTTCTGTGATCAGTTTTGACTGATTTTCTAATTTTCTTTCATAAAACTTGTAAAGCACCCATATGAGGTAGGCATAAATGGACAGATATCCCAGCATGATGAACAAGCCAAAATTAGCCAGAATTTCAACAAGCCAGTTATGCACCTCTGCCACATTGTCAGTATCATATACAGCATAATGCTCAAGATAATAGGATACATTTCCTGCTCCGACTCCAAATCCGTATGAATCAAGGAAAAAATGCCAAGCGTTTTTCAGCAGATTTGCCCGAGCCACATTTGATGGAAGCCTGTCATGAAATGAATGTAGCGTCTGCGGGGCCAGAAACAGCTCCCAAAACTTTGAATAGATTTTGCTGGCGAAAAGAACTGCGAAAAGAGCAATTCCCGCCGCCGACAGCCATATAGCCATTTTCTTTAAAACAGGCGGCAATACAATGAAGATGTAGACAGCAATACCTGCAAAAATGCCCAGAAGGCTGGCTCTTGATCCAGTGGCAAAAATTAAATACAACGCACAGAGCGAGAGCACAAGGCCAATTGCCTTGATGTATCCATTCTTAATGTTTTTCATCATCGTGATGTAAAAAAAGAAGCTGATGGATAAAAAGGTCGCAAAGTCATTTTGATTAAAAAAGACCGATGTCGGATAATGCTGCTTATACTCCGGTCCGCTGTACAATGTGGAACTCGCAAGATGATGGTGGGTGATATGATTGTAAAAACCAATGATCATCAGAAATACCGTCATCACCAGCCAAATGGCATAAACAATCATCAGCCGCTCCATTTTTTGCACGTACATGACAATAAGATAAATGAAGAAAATTCCCATTGCCAATAAGGCTAAATACTTGAGGCCAACTGTTACCGACTTGGCCCATAGCAGAGAAACAAGGCCATATATAAACCAAAAGGCGAAAAAGAGCAATATCCCTTTTACTTGCACCCCATGCCATCTTTCAATATGGGTTCGATTCCGAACCATGCCGAAAATATGAAGGCAACCCGCCGCAATGAGCAGAAGCCGGTAAAGGAACAAACTGAAAAATCCAAGATGAATGGCGAAAAATGCATTATTTAAAAAAGTGCAGGCGATCAAAATATAGATTACAGCCATAAAGAGCCGTTCTTTTGTTGTAAATGCGGTTGCAAGCGTCAGTAAAAACATGCCAATTGCCAACACCGCAAGCACAACAGCCATCTGCATGAAACCTATATCTTTATGGATGGCTCCCAGCAATAGGACGACTCCAAATATAGCAGCGGCCAGTAACGCTAGCGTATGGACCGCTGATCGTTTGATACTCACATGTTTAACCCCTTTCCTGATGTTTCAGGAGCCGGCGGCCGAGCCTAGCAGCCGGCAGCTTCAACCAAGTAACACTTTTTCTTTTTATAAATTGACGCTTCCCAAGTCTTTAGCCAATTCTTCAAGCGGCAAGCCCGGAAAATACTTGTCAGAGGGTTTCGTTCCCCGAACAGCGGGACGGCCGATAGAGTGATAAATGTATCCGGCTGCCTGCATCTCTTCAAGTGAAAATAAATTTCTGCCGTCGATGATGACTGGCTGTTTTAAGAGACTTTTCACTTTTACAAGCTCCATTTCTTTCACTTCCGGCCAATCCGTTAAAATCAGGCATGCATCAGTGTCTTCAATCGCAGCATACACATCTGTGTAATACTCGACCTGTTCGCCAAGGATCGCTGAAGCTTCAGGAATAGCAATCGGATCGTATGCTTTTACATGGGCGCCCAGCTGCTGCAGCATTGGGATAATATCAAGCGCTGGAGCGGATCTCACATCGTTCGTATTCGGTTTGAAGGCTAATCCCAGGACTGAAATGGTTCTCCCTTTGACGCTTCCCATAACAGTCAAAAGTTTATCTACAATATGAACACGCTGCTTTTCGTTCGTTTCAATGACAGCTTCGATGAGCTTGAATGGATAGCCTGCCGATTTTGCGATTTGAAGCAACGCGGTTGTATCCTTTGGAAAACATGAACCGCCGAATCCAATACCCGCTTTAAGGAACTTTCTGCCGATACGGCTGTCAAGACCAACACCATCAGCAACTTTTGAAACGTCTGCGCCGACTCGCTCACAAATGTTTGCGATATCGTTGATAAAGGAAATCTTTGTCGCCAGAAATGCATTCGCGGCGTATTTAATCATTTCTGCACTTTCTAGGTTTGTTTTAATGACAGGAGCATGGAATGGCTGATGAAGTTCCTCAATGATGGCAGCGGCTTTATGACTTGTTGAACCAATCACGGCACGCTCCATATTCATCGTGTCATGAATCGCTGACCCTTCCCGAAGGAATTCAGGGTTAGATACAACATCAAATGAGTATCTCCCCTTTGAGGCTTTTTGAACGATAGATTGCACCAGTTTCCCTGTTCCAACCGGGACTGTGCTTTTATTTACGATCACTTTGTAGCCGTTAAGATGCTCACCGATTGTTTTCGCCGCCGCTTTGACGTACGTTAAATCAGCTTCACCTGTTTTGGACATAGGCGTTCCGACTGCAATATAAATAATATCTGAGGCCCGAATGGCGGACGGGATATCGTTCGTAAAGGTCAGGCGCTGATCCAGCACATTTTTTTCAACTAAGTCTGCAAGCCCTGGTTCATAGATTGGGATTACCCCATTTTTCAGACTTCTGATTTTTGATTCATCGATATCACAGCAAACAACTTTATTGCCGATCTCCGCAAAGCAAGTGCCTGATACGAGTCCTACATAACCTGTTCCAATGACAGCTATTTTTTTCACAGCGCTCATCCCTCTCCTGTAAAATGATCTTCCTATTTATATTGGTCGCAGTTTCTTACGATTAAACGGACGTTTTCGTGACCGTCTGATACTGATGATGCAAGGCCTTGGCGTTTTTTCCTGCGTCAAATTGAGCCTGCACGGTTTCATACAAGTCATCTGCTACTTCCGGCTTCCATATTTGCTCATGTTCGTACCGAGTGATCGCTTCTGCCAAGGCTTGAGCGGATTTCGGTTTAATCAGCAGATGTTGGTGCTTTCCGAATAAAGACGACACTCCGCCAACATCCGTACAAATAACAGGAACCCTTAGTGCCAGGGCCTCAATCACAACAGTCGGCATCCCCTCACTGTAAGAAGGAAGTACGAATAGATCTGCCGCAAGTAAATAGTCTCTTACCTGATGATTCGGGACTTGGCCTGTGACAATATGCCCCTTCTGCGTCAGCATCGATTTTGCGGGACCATCCCCGACAAAGACTGCCTTAGGAGAGTCCTGCAGCGATTCGATCGCTTCAGACAGTTCAAAAATGCCTTTCTCTCTGACCAGCCGGCCGACATAGACAGCCAGACGCTGATCGAGCGGGAGTCCGAGTCTTTTTCTGATTTCCTCTTTCGTCTCCTCATTCTCCTGAAAACGGCTGAGCTGTATGCCGATTGGCAAAACCGAGCTGTCAAAGCCCGAAAGCTTTTTGGCTTCTTCCTGAAGCTTGTGGCTGACTGCTAAAACAACTGATGCAGAACCTACGGCACGCTTGAAGGCTTTAAACGCACCTTTGCTGTAATGCGGATAGACATTCACATCACTGCCATGCAAGGTCAGAACATAAGGAATTTGCGCTGACTCTGACACGACTGCCGCAGCCCCGCCCGATGGCATGGCAAAATGCGCATGGATCAGATCCGGATATAGGTCGCGCTGTTTCATGGTTTTTAAAACGGCTGATGCGATTCTCCGATGAGGCTGCGCCCACTTCAGCTGGCCGGGAACTGCCCGATAGAAAGGCCGGTAAACCGGTATACCCTTTCTAATCTCATACTCCGGTCTGGCATCCTTTTTTCGATATGTCTTTTTCAGCATGCGGACAGGCGCTGAATGAAAAGGCCGTGGGCATATCACAGTGATATCAAGCCCGAGTTTTTGCAGCTCTTGCACCTGTGTCTCATGAAACACACCCTCACCGGGTTTCATACTGCTCGGATATACGCTTGTGATCCACAAAATCTTCATGACAAACGTCCTTTTCTTAGTAGTTTGCTTTTCGTTTGAGGGTATGCTTTTACCAAAAGAAAGAGATAGCACAGCGCCCCAGCCGCAACTGAAATGGCCAGCCGCATTTCTGCCTGCATACTGAAGTGTTCGGTACTGAGGCTTACACCAAACGCGATGATGCCCATCGCCGCAGTAATCAGAAATGGCTTCATAATCGACTGGAAATAAGCTGAAAGGTTAAGCTTGATGACATATGCCAAAAGCCAGCGCCCGATCAGGAAATTAACAACGCTGATAATGGCATACACCCATGCGACTGTCAGCAGGCTTCCCGTCTGTACAGCTGCAAACAGTGATAATCCGTACAGCAGCAGCACGCCGGAATCCCAATAAAACGCTAAGTCAGCTCTTCCTTTAGCCAGCAACACAGATCCATTTGGATTCATAAGCACTCTTAGTATTCCGACAATCGCCAGAACATTTAGGATCGGAACAGCAGCAAGCCACTTTTCACCGAAAACCGCTGTGATAAAGGCGTCTGACACAGACACGAGCCCGATTAACAGCGGAAACGAAACAAGCGCCAGCATTTTTGTCATATTCAGAAAGCCTTCTCTGATCACGCTGTTTTCATATTTGTTTTTTGCGAAAACAGGGAATGCCACCCGTGTGACAATCGGATTGATCTTCAAAACCGGAATGGTGACAATCTGATAAGCGAGGTTATAAATCCCCAATGCTTCAGCACCAATAAACCGGCCGATCAAAATCATGTCGATATTTGCTCCCAGCCTGTTCACAAGACGGGATGAAAGCTGAAAGGCTCCAAAAGAAAAGAAATCCTTCATGCCTCTCAAATCAAAAACAAAAGCAGGATGCCACTTTTTTCGGTATACAGCCCAATATAAAATCCCTTTACTGGACTGCAGCAGGACTTGAGAAATCACATACGCCAAAATCGCATCCATCATAAAAACTGCTATCGCTAAATATCCGAATGACAATACATTTGAAAAAATCTCTATTTTGCTTAACGTATTAAAATGCAGCTGTTTTTGCAGCATATACTGATATTGCTGTCCAATTGGCGCGATCAAAAACATAATCGCCAGAATCCGAACCAGAAACACCAGCTCTTCTCTTTGATAAAATCCCGCAATGACAGGACTGCTCACATATAAAAGAACAAACAGCAAAACGCCCGTCATAATGTTAAGCCAATACAATGTTGACAGCTGGCGCTCCGTCGCGTCGTCTCTCTGAATTAATGCTGCGCCAAAACCCATATCGAGCACAATCTGGGCGAAAACTGTAACCGTTGTAATCATGCCGACAAGCCCAAATTCTGTTAAGGTCATCATATTTCCAAGCAGGGCAAACTGAACAATTTGTATGATTGTAATACACATGGTTGAAATACTTGTCCACTTTGCACCGCTCATGATTTGTTTTGTAATACTTGGCATCATATTCCCTACTTCTTTTTAAGCTCAGATTGATGGTGAATAATGGCATTCCGTTTTATCTTGCACCATCACCCGTCCAAACTACTTTACAAGTTTTTAACATAATTTTTAATTCTAAAGTGAAAGTCAGATTGCGAATGT
>NZ_JAVAXX010000267.1:0-8799 GCF_042709275.1 Bacillus sp. LR_5
AGTCCTGATTATCAAATAAATTGACTAATGTTTCTCTTCCTTTTTAGTTAGTATGCTTTTTCATCTTATCAATATTTAAAATAAAATATGAAAAGAATGCTAAAGGCCTACATATTTTAAAAGGAAAAATAAACATCGGCATCGATTATTAAGTTACGTATAAGATATGCTAAATTTTAAAAGTTGTCAAGTTTATCAGTAAACTGGTCTTTATTTTCCTCTAAAAGAATCCAACCCATTATAGATGATTCACTTTCAATGAGGAACATCCATTTCAGATGAAGCTCGCTTTTCCAGATCGAGGAGCAGTGTCTTCATTTCAAATCCGCCCCGATAGCCAGTTAATGAGCCATTCTTTCCTATTACACGATGGCACGGTACAGTAATTAATACCGGATTAGCCCCAATAGCCGCACCTACAGCACGAACAGCTGCTGGTTTATTTATTTCATTTGCAATGTCGGAATAGGATTTCGTCTGTCCATAAGGAATTTCACAAAGTGCATTCCAGACGGCTAGCTGAAATTGCGTACCGGCGTACTCAACTGGAACAGTAAAGTTTTTCCGCTTTCCTTCTAGATATTGAGTGATTTCAACGGCATAGGGTTCAAGCTTATCATCATCTTCAACAAGAAGACTTCCCGGAAAGCGTTTCCTAGCCCATTCGAACAATTCCTCGATTGGTTTGTTCTGTGAACCTACAAACACAAGCCCCTTTAAAGTTGAAGCAATATAAAAATTCCAATCCTTGAACATTAGTAAAGACCAATAAAGGGTTGGTTTATTTGTTTCCATTGTACGTTTCCTCCATTTTACTCATTTGACGAAATTGTGCTGGTGTCTGTCCAGTTTTCTTTTTAAATAAAGTAATAAAATAAGGCGCGTTAGCTATACCCACACATATAGCGATATCTCCAATCGATTTATTTGTCTGAATCAAATACTTTTTAGCCGCGTGTACTCTAACTTGTTGTATATACTCAACCAGCGTAATGCCTTTAATCTTTTTAAATGTTCGATGCATATGATACGGACTCCCATGACAAATATCTGCTAACGATTCTAGCGTTAATTTTTCTGTGAAATTTTTATCAATGTATTCAGTAATTAGATCAACCCACTCGCTATCAGGCATTTTTTCATTAGTGGGCTTGCAACGTTTACAAGGGCGAAAATTTGCGCGGAGAGCTTGTTCTGCGTTTGGAAAAATACATACATTTTCTTTTTTCGGAACACGAGATTTACAGGATGGTTTACAGAATACCCCTGTCGACTTTACAGCGTAGAAAAATTGATTATTGTACGCTGCATCATTATTTATAATTGCTTGCCACTTTTCATCTGTTATTATTTCTGCATCATTCGAAATTCTATGATCATGGCTCTCTTTATGTCCGTTATTGATATTATCCGGCATTTATCTCACCTGTCCTTACATGGCTCATCTAATTCATTTTGAATTGAATCCCAATTTAAATTTTCGACACGCGATTTTTATATCTTGGGCCATTTTTATCTACTCCCGTTTAGCATTCTTGATAACTACACTATAACCTCATAAATAGAAAAAAATAAGATGGTTAGAATGTAATAGCAAGATAACAAAATGAGTAAAGATGATTATGTGATAAACTAATTTCAACCAGCGTGAGTTTTCTTATAATTATTTAAGATAAGGAGAATGAAAAAGTGACATGGCATGAAGTCAATGATGTTATTGTCATTACATTACCTGAAATTTTCGACATGAATGCGAACCTTGGCTACCTAACCAGGGAAAAAAATGAATGCATGTATGAAATAGAGAACAATATCATTACAAAAGTTATAGCCATTGGGGAAATTCGGTCCTTAGTGCAGGTAAGCGTAATCAATAATAAACAAATGATTGTTCAATTCCTAAACGATTCTAGACCTGTTGAGCAGTGGAAACGGGAAGAGATTGTAAAATATATTCATGAATGGTTTGATCTTGATAACGATTTAACTCCATTTTATGAAATGGCAAAAGCAGATCCATTACTTAAAATGCCTGCCCGAAAATTTTATGGGTTGCGAGTGATCGGCATTCCCGATTTATTTGAAGCTTTATGTTGGGGAGTTTTAGGGCAACAAATTAACTTAGCCTTCGCGTACTCCTTAAAGAAGCAATTTGTAGAAGCATTTGGCGATTCTATTGAATGGAATGGTAAAAAGTATTGGGTGTTCCCACCGTACGAGCGAATTGCACGGTTAACCCCTACCGACCTGGCAGATATTAAAATGACGGTAAAAAAAAGTGAATATATCATTGGAATAGCCAGATTAATGGCAAGTGGGGAATTATCGAGGGAAAAATTAATGAAAATGAACTTTAAAGATGCTGAAAAAAACTTAATTAAAATACGAGGAATCGGTCCTTGGACAGCCAATTATGTTCTAATGCGCTGCCTTAGGTTCCCGACAGCTTTTCCAATCGATGATGTGGGTCTAATTCGTTCGATAAAAATATTACGTAATATGAATCGAAAGCCTACGAAAGATGAAATCTTAGAAATATCGGTTCCATGGAAAGAATGGCAATCATACGCTACCTTTTATTTATGGCGTGTCCTTTACTGAATCATTTCAACTTAAACCGGAATGTACTCAATAAAAAAAGAATGAGCTTTAAAACCTAAGGCCCACAAGTACATTGTAAGTGCGACTTCTAGAATTCTTTTGCCTTTATTAATTGACAATAAAAAAACACGTTATCATTCCAATAGGCTCTCCGGTTTTCGGATTTCTAGCATGCTTTATTCCAACTGCTATCAAAAGCGTTTCATAATGAGGAACTGCTCTCTTATATCTGTATTAACATCAGAAAACTCAGTTAGGCAAAAGCAGTTTCTCTCCAAGTCTTAATGACTTTTAACCTCGTTAACCGACCTAATGTGGAAACATCTTAAATCTATAGCCATGGCCGATAGATAGTCGAGTCCTGTAGCATCACCTTCTTTAATCCATTTTTCCACTGTAGACGTTCTTTCTCTTTTGGACATAAAAACACCCCTTTAGACAATCTTATCCAAAGGGGTTAAACATTTATTACTCCACAGTAACACTCTTCGCAAGGTTACGCGGTTTATCAACATCACAGCCGCGATGCAGTGCAGCATAGTAAGCGATCAGCTGCAATGGAACAACAGATACCAACGGAGCAAGTGCTGGGTTTACTTCCGGCAGTACGAATCTGTCATCCGCATCGTCTAGGCCTTTC
Source organism: Bacillus sp. LR_5 (assembly GCF_042709275.1). Taxonomy (NCBI): domain Bacteria; kingdom Bacillati; phylum Bacillota; class Bacilli; order Caryophanales; family Bacillaceae; genus Bacillus; species Bacillus sp. LR_5. The sequence goes on from NZ_JAVAXX010000267.1 coordinate 3,242, forward strand.
AGTGAGATGATGCATGTGTTTGCTCCGCGAGCGGCAACTTCTTTGACGTTTCCGCGGATGCTTAGGTTTACGTGCTCTTGAGTTGCCAGTGCGAATACTGGTGTTCCTTGTTCGATCAAGGCAATCGTTCCGTGCTTTAGCTCACCGCCGGCAAAACCTTCTGCCTGGATGTAAGAAATCTCTTTCAGCTTCAGTGCGCCTTCGACACATACGAAGTAGTCAAGGCCGCGTCCGATGAAGAAAGCGTTTCTGGATACAGTCAGGTATTCACGGGCGATCATTTCCATTTCGTCTTTCTGGTCGCATAGAGCTTCCATTGCGTTTGCAGCGATACCGAGTTCTTTGACGAGGTCAAATCCGATATCGATGCCGTTTTTGTCAGCAGCCACAGAAGCAAGAACCGCAAGAACTGCAATTTGTGCAGTGTATGCTTTCGTTGACGCAACAGCGATCTCAGGGCCTGCATGAAGCAGCAATGTATAGTCAGCTTCACGAGAAAGCGTTGATCCAGGTACGTTTGTGATTGTCAGGGCTTTGTGTCCGAGCGCTTTGACTTGAACGAGAACCGCGCGGCTGTCTGCTGTTTCTCCGCTTTGAGAAAGGAAAATGAAGAGCGGTTTCTTAGACAGAAGCGGCATGTTGTAGGAGAATTCACTCGCTACATGCACTTCAACCGGCACGTTTGCCCACATTTCAATATATTGTTTACCGACAAGTCCTGCATGGTAGCTTGTTCCGCAGCCAATGATATAGATGCGGTCCGCTTCCGCTACAGCGGCAGCGATATCACCAGGCACAGACAGCTTGCCGTTTTCATCTTGATACGTTTGGATGATTTTGCGCATAACAACAGGCTGCTCATCCGTTTCTTTCAACATGTAGTGAGGGTACGTGCCTTTTTCGATATCACTGGCATCAAGCTCAGCAATATAAGACGCACGTGTAATCACGTCACCATCAAGGTTTTTGATGACAACTTGGTCATCAGTGACGATAACCATTTCTTTATCCATCAGCTCAACATATTCGTTGGTTACTTGAAGCATCGCCATTGCATCAGATGCTACGACGTTGAATGTATCTCCAAGACCTACTAATAGAGGGCTTTTGTTTTTCGCTACAAAAATCGTTTCTCTGTTGTCGTTATCGAATAAAGCAATTGCATAAGAGCCTTTTAACAGTGTAAGTGTTTTACGGAACGCTTCTTCTGTCTCAAGTCCTCCATTGACGAATTGCTCGATTACTTGAACGACTACTTCTGTATCGGTGTCACTTTTGAGCTCTACATCTTGCAAATACTCTTGCTTCAGCTGAACATAGTTCTCGATCACGCCGTTATGAACAAGTGTAAAGCGGCCCAGTGCGCTTTGATGCGGGTGAGCGTTCAGATAGCTTGGTTCGCCGTGTGTAGCCCAGCGAGTATGCCCAATTCCGGCTTTCGCCTCTACATTGGCATCCACAACTTCACGAAGATCTGCAATGCGTCCTTTTTCTTTGAACACATGGATTCCCTGTTCGTTGGCAACAGCAATACCAGCAGAGTCATAACCGCGATACTCAAGCTTCTCTAACCCTTTTAATAAAATTTCCTTCGCATCAAGCTGACCGATATAACCTACGATTCCACACATATTTTTCTTCCTCCTAAGATTGTAAAAGGAGACGAAGAAAGTCAAATTTCAAGGGGACTTTCAATCGTCCCCTCCTACATGTTTTTTGGAAGATCATGTGATTTCTCTTTGTTCAAGGAGTCACCCCCTTGGTTTGAAGAAATCCTTACGGCTGTGATCTGCACACTCAGCCGGGAGGCATCCGCCGAAAATTCGATAACCTCCATCCTCGTCAACTAAGCCTTTTTCCGGGCGCTTAGTTCGGGCGCTATAATTATAGGTAAAGCAATAATCCCGTCTTCTTTTCCTATTGAGAAAATAAGAACAAGACAAGCTTGATTTTACAACATGTGGCATAAACGGTCAATTGTTTTTTAAACAACTTTGCCGTATGTCTCACAATTATCTTATGTAAACCTCGCTTGTCTTGTTCACTCTCTGATAATAGACTTCGTTACTCTAATCCCATTTCTGACCGGACGACTTCAACAATGCGATTGACATACTCATCGCACAGCTCTTTCGTCTTCGCTTCAGCCATGACACGGACGAGCGGTTCAGTTCCTGAAGGGCGCACCAAAATCCGGCCGTCGCCGTTCATTTCTTTTTCAACTTCAGAAATAACTGCTTTTACTTTTTCATTTTCTTCAACTTTATATTTATCAGTCACTCTCACATTGACTAACAGCTGCGGGAACTTCTGCATTTCAGCTGCAAGCTCTGACAGTGGCTTGCCTGTGGCTTTCAAAGTGTTCATCAGCATAATAGCAGACAATAATCCGTCCCCTGTCGTGTTGTAATCAAGGAAAATAAGATGTCCTGACTGCTCTCCGCCGACGTTGTAGCCGTCTTTTTTCATTGCTTCTACTACGTAGCGGTCGCCGACAGCTGTCTGTACGCTTTTGATGCCTTCTTTTTCGAGCGCCTTATAGAAGCCGAGGTTGCTCATCACGGTTGAAACCAAAGTATCATCCTTTAAACGGCCCTCTGATTTCAGGTGTTTTGAGCATATGTACATGATTTGGTCGCCGTCTACAATATTTCCTTTTTCATCGACAGCAATCAGGCGGTCGCCGTCACCGTCGAATGCAAGGCCGAGATCCGCGTTTTTCTCTTTGACAAACGCGCTGAGCGCTTCGGGATGAGTCGAACCGACGCCGTCATTAATGTTTAATCCGTTCGGGGAAGTCCCCATTGTAGAAACATCTGCATCTAAATCAGCAAACAGGTGTGTCGCCAAGGATGATGTTGCGCCATGGGCACAGTCCAATGCCACATGAATGCCTGTGAAATCTTCATCAGCTGTCTGTTTTAAGAATTGCAGATATTTTTGTCCGCCTTCAAAATAATCGTTTACAAGTCCAAGGTCTGCTCCGACAGGTCTTGGCAGCTTATCCTCAGGTTCGTCCATCAGGCGCTCAATTTCAGCCTCTTGTTCATCAGAAAGCTTAAATCCATCTCCCCCAAAGAATTTGATGCCGTTATCCTGCACTGGGTTATGAGAAGCGGAAATCATGACGCCCGCCTCTGCATCCATCGCTTTTGTCAAATAAGATACACCTGGTGTAGAAATGACACCTAGGCGCATGACTTCTGCGCCAATGGATAAAAGTCCGGCGACAAGGGCTCCCTCCAGCATATGGCCGGAGATGCGTGTATCGCGGCCTATCAGCACTTTTGGACGTTGTTTGTCTTTTGTCAGCACATAACCGCCGAAACGTCCGACTTTAAAGGCCAGCTCAGGTGTAAGCTCACTATTGGCGACACCTCTTACACCGTCTGTTCCAAAATACTTGCCCATTTTATAATCGCTCCTTTTTTATTCCGATGAGGATGAATTCGCAGTGGATTCATCCTCATCCTGATCTTGGTTTTGATCTTTATTTTCGTCTTGGTTTTGATCGTTGCTGTTTTTATCAGTGTTCTTTGTATCTTCTTGCTGATTGTTCTTTTGATCATTTGTTTGTTTATCTGTGTCATCCTGGTTCCCTGATGTATTGCTGCTGTTATCATTCGTTGATGTATTGCTTTTCTTAGACGTCAGCTTGATTTTGGCGTTTTTCCGCCCCAAGGACCAAGTTACATTCTGTGGCCCGTTCACTTCAAGCTTCACGCTATGCTCCCCGTCCTCTAAATCTGAAACATTCACATACAATTCAATATCTGATTTTTTCAGCTTTTTTATATTCGTGGGAGAGCCTTTAGCCGTTACATCTATCGCTTGTGATTCAGGATCAAGAAATTCAATGTTTTGTGAGCTGCTCAGCCCTACAGTCTTGATAGGGACATTCTCGAACTTCTGATCCGCTTCACTATCGACTTCTATATGCAAAGTCACCTTTGACGGTGAGATTTTTTTGACACCGTCAGGAAGCGGAATATCTGCCTCGATATCGGAATCCTTGTTAATTTTACTTAAATCTAAGCTGACGCCGTCAATAAATTCAAGAGAATCCAACACATCCTGTGAGCCGTAAACCGTTACCTCACTGGGGCTTGATTCAATATTCGCTATGCTGACACCGTCAGGAAGGCTTCCTGTCCGTTCAATTTTAAAGGGCACTTTTTTACTCGGGCTTGTCACCGGAACGGTAATCTTGATGACCGAGGGCTCCACGTCGACAGGAAGCGCGTTTCCGTCTTTATCATAGACAGTCACTTTCGCTTCCTTTTCAATCGTTTCATCTGCGTTTTCCAAATTCACTGAAGCTTTTACAAGAGAAATATTATCGATCACATTTTTCGATCCGGTAATCTGCACATTTTTCGGACTGACAATCGGCTGCTCCGGAGAATAGCCTTTTTTCATCTTGCTTTTGTTGTAGTACTCCACTTCTACGGGAAAACTTTTGGTCGTCCGTTCCTGAATGGTCACTGTCGTAACAGACGGATTAATTGAGATTGTCAGCCCATCCGACACGTTTTTGGCCTTAAGCTCAACCTTATGTGTGCCGGTTTTCAAATGTTCCATATCGGCATATATTTCAAAGTTTTTGGTCTGCCGAGCCTTTTTCACGGCGCTTGTCGAGCCTTTTATCGTGACATTAACCGTTTGCGGAACACCCGTCACGACGTAATTTTCATCATCATAATACGCTTTAACCGGAATATCAGTCAGAGTTGCTTCATCAGTTGTTGATGTCGGAAAGAAAGATTCACCCGGTTTTTTTGGAGTCGGTGCTTGGTTGCTGTTAACCGCCACATAAAGCAAGAGCGCGAAAAGCAGAGCAATGATTTTCACAGCCCAGCGGTTGTTTAAGAATTTATCCATTTTTCTTGCCCCTCCAATACCAGCGGTTAGAAGAAGTGTCTCTGGTGTTTTTCTTAAACTCGGCTTCAAGCATTTCTTTCAGCGCTTCTTCTGTAAGCTCTCTGTGAAGGTCGCCGTTCTTTGCCACACTGACGCCGCCGGTCTCTTCAGACACAATAATCGTCAAACTGTCTGTTACTTCACTGATACCGACAGCTGCTCTGTGCCGCGTGCCCAGTTCTTTTGAAATAAACGGGCTCTCAGAAAGCGGCAGATAACAGGCGGCCGCGGCAATTTCATTATTTTTCATAATCACCGCACCGTCATGAAGCGGGGTGTTTGGAATAAAAATATTGATCAGCAGCTCAGAGCTGACTTTGGCATTTAGTGGTATGCCGGTCTCAATATAATCCCCCATTCCAGTATCCCGCTCAATGGTCAGCAGGGCGCCTATACGGCGTTTCGCCATATAATTGATCGCTTTTGTAATGGCCTCAATCGTTTTCTGCTGCGCTTCTTCAACAGGCGTGCCGCTCCTCGAAAAAAAGCGGCCGCGGCCTAGCTGTTCAAGCGCTCTTCTCAGCTCAGGCTGAAAAATAATAATAATTGCTAAAAATCCCCATGTTATCGCTTGGTCCATCAGCCATTGAAGTGTGCTGAGGCCCAAATATTGGCTGGCCATACGAACAAGCACGATG
>NZ_JAVAXX010000268.1:0-8770 GCF_042709275.1 Bacillus sp. LR_5
CAGGCATACAGAAGAAGAGGGCCAATACGAACTCATTGCAGGTGAAAGACGCTGGAGAGCGGTACAATCGCTCGAGTGGGAAAAGATTCCGGCTATTATTAAGGATTTTTCCGACACGGAAACCGCTTCTGTGGCGTTAATTGAAAACTTGCAGCGGGAAGAACTGTCTTCTATTGAGGAAGCGCATGCCTATGCTCGGCTTCTTGAGCTGCATGACTTAACACAGGAAGCACTCGCACAGCGTTTAGGAAAAGGGCAATCCACAATTGCGAATAAGCTGCGGTTATTAAAGCTGCCTCAGCCGGTCCAAGACGCGATTATGGAGAAGAAAATCACTGAGCGTCATGCCAGAGCGCTGATTCCGCTGAAGCAGCCTGAGCTCCAAGTCACACTGCTCACAGAGATTATTGAGAAAAGTTTAAATGTAAAGCAGACGGAAGACCGCGTGGTGAAAATGCTGGAGCAAGGCCAGAGAAAACCAAAGCCGAGACGCAAAGCATTCAGCAGAGATACAAGAATTGCAATGAACACGATTCGCCAGTCACTATCAATGGTTGAAGACAGCGGTGTAAAATTGAATACGGAAGAAGAAGAATTTGAAGAATATATTCAATTAACGATTCGCATACCAAAATAAAAGCTCTCCTGAAAAGCAGGAGAGCTTTTATTTTTATTGTAAAAGGAAATTAATTACTTTTAGTGGATAATATTATATTAGAATTCTTTTCTCTGAGCTTGTGGATAAATTCTTCAGTATTTTGCGGAGAAATCACTGCATGTCCCCAGCCTCCCTGATAATATATCGTGATGGCATGACGGGAGCCAATTAGACGAAAACCTGACCACAGCTTCTTTTTTTGAACCACTTTGTCAATTTTTTCGTAAGGAATTTGATGTTTGATCAGTCCGGCTTTAATGATCAGATGATGTTCCCTTAATACATATTTCAGATCAATAAAGCTCCAAATGATGAGCACATTTAAAAGAGTCAGCAGAGTAAAAATGATCCAGCCTGAAACCCTCACATTTCCCATCACAAAAGGAACGATGGCATCTGCTTGTATCAGTAATATAAGGAACACAATCATCAGCGTAACGGGTATATCTCTCTTTGTTTTATAAACCATATTCTCACCGTCCTGTACGTTCTGCACTGTAACTTCTTCTTTTTTTCTTTAGGAAATTCCTTTTTTAAGTCAAAAAAACATAGAAATTGCAGAATTTATAAGAGAAAGCATATGACAAGCTTGAATTTTCAATTATTTCCCTTCTGAATCGGAACAAAATGATGAAAAAAATGAAACGCTTTAATCTTTTTTTGATAGAATAGAAGCAAGATAGTACATGTTCATGTGAAAGTAGGTGACATCGTGGGAAAAATCATAGCAATTACGAACCAAAAAGGCGGAGTGGGCAAAACAACGACGTCTGTCAACCTTGGGGCATGCTTAGCTTACATAGGGAAAAGGGTTCTGCTGGTAGATATTGATCCGCAGGGGAATGCGACAAGCGGATTAGGGATTGAAAAAGCCGATGTAGAGCAGTGTGTGTACGATATTTTAGTAGATGATGCAGATGTAATAGATATTATTAAAGCAACGACAGTAGAGAACTTGGACGTGATTCCTGCGACCATTCAGCTTGCCGGAGCTGAAATCGAGTTGGTTCCGACGATTTCAAGAGAAGTGAGACTGAAGAGGGCGCTTGAAGCAGTAAAGCAGAATTATGATTATATTATCATTGATTGTCCGCCGTCATTGGGGCTGCTGACGATTAACGCGCTTACTGCCTCAGATTCCGTTGTGATTCCTGTACAGTGCGAATATTACGCCCTGGAGGGGCTCAGCCAGTTATTAAATACAGTACGTCTTGTGCAAAAGCATTTGAATACTGATTTAATGATTGAAGGTGTATTGCTGACAATGCTTGATGCCCGGACGAATCTCGGTATTCAAGTCATTGAAGAGGTTAAAAAATATTTTAGAGATAAAGTATATAAGACGGTTATTCCGCGTAATGTCCGTCTGAGCGAGGCACCGAGTCACGGAAAACCCATCATTTTATACGATCCGCGGTCAAGAGGTGCGGAAGTATATTTAGATTTAGCAAAGGAAGTGGCTGCGAATGGCTAAAGGCCTTGGAAAAGGGATTAATGCGTTGTTTAATCAGGTCGATTTGTCTGAAGAGACAGTTGAAGAAATTAAAGTTGCCGATTTACGCCCTAATCCTTATCAGCCAAGAAAACACTTTGACGACGAGGCATTAGCTGAACTAAAAGAATCTGTGCAGCAGCATGGCATTCTTCAGCCTCTTATCGTCAGAAAATCTTTAAAAGGCTATGATATTGTTGCGGGGGAACGGCGTTTTCGAGCGGCAAAGCTGGCGGGTTTAGACACAGTTCCGGCGATTGTCCGTGAATTATCAGAGGCTTTAATGAGAGAAATTGCTTTATTGGAAAACCTTCAGCGTGAAGATTTATCGCCGCTTGAAGAGGCTCAGGCCTATGACTCCTTGCTGAAACACTTGGATCTCACGCAAGAACAGCTTGCCAAACGTCTTGGGAAAAGCAGACCGCATATTGCGAATCATTTAAGATTGCTGACATTGCCAGAAAACATTCAGCAGCTTATTGCCGATGGGACGCTTTCCATGGGGCATGGACGCACACTTCTTGGCCTGAAAAACAAAAATAAGCTTGAACCACTTGTACAAAAAGTGATTGCGGAGCAGCTCAATGTTCGCCAGCTTGAGCAGCTGATTCAGCAGTTAAATGAGAATGTTTCACGTGAAACAAAGAAAAAAGAACCTGTGAAAGACGCGGTTCTAAAAGAACGGGAATCTTATCTCCAAAATTATTTTGGAACAACGGTTAATATTAAAAGACAAAAGAAAAAAGGTAAAATCGAAATCGAATTTTTCTCTAATGAAGATCTTGACCGGATTTTAGAACTTTTGTCTGAACGAGAATCATAAATAAAGAAACCATCTTTCAAGCGAAGATGGTTTTTGTTTTATATTCGTCCAGTGAGCCTTTGCAGCGGGTTAAGGCGTTCCTGCCTCCACTCTGTTCGATCTGTTAACCTCAATCCTTCTGCAAGAACATTTGCCATATTCATGACTAAGTGTAGCCTTGTATTTTGCAATACAAAGTATTCCATAAAACCACTCACATTCACAATTCCGTTAATATGAAGATCTCCCACTTCAGGAAGGTCTTTTTGCACACCAGCCCCAGGCTTTAATGGCCCTTCTCCGATTTGAAACGATCCTACACTTTTAACGCGTCCTAAGCATGCATCGACTGCTACAATAAATGGGTTTTTATGTAATTTTTGAATGTCATTGATTTTATCCTTCATGTTCACAGCATGGACGGGATCAGATAGGGTTCCATAGACATGGAATCTGGTGAGTGGCATTTGTTTGAGTTTCATTCCTACGAGCGGGCCTAATGAATCACCGGTTGAACGGTCTGTTCCGATACAAACCACGACAATTGGTTTGCCGGCAGCTTTACGTAAGGATGAAGAAAGGATGGTTTGGATTTGTTTTGCTGCTGCTGCATCTGTATGTGAAACATATTGCTTTACTCGTTCCTGAGAGGAAAAAAGCCCGCCTTTTCGATTCATAGGTTTCACTTCCTTGTTATAGTAGGTAACAGAATTGCTATGGTGTGTGCCTAGTTATGTAAGGTTGTTTACAGTATATCCAGCAGTATGATTTTTTATGCTTTGTGTATGACACCGGATATTTTCAAAAATAGAGGATTGATATGAGTGCTTAGAGGGGTTGGTTATAAGTATTGTGCTCCAATGCCTCTATTATGATCAAGCTGTGGTCTGCTTACAAAACAGTTGAAAATGCATAGATGTCTACATTGGAAGGGCAATACCGACAAAGTTTAGGATTCTGGGATCAGAAGTGATTTCAATCCGTCTGTTTCTTGTCATACAATACATTATCTATTTCGGCAGCATAGGATATCGGGGGGAAGATGCATACAGAGGTTCTTACCTTATTTCCACTGACAAATTAATATCCCGTTTTAGACTGCCTTCATTGGCAGTCTTTTTTATGTGTATTTTGTATGATAATTTCACCTTGTGGTCAATGTCTATGAAAATATGGCATGTTTGCTTTCAGTTATTTATATAGTAACAATAACGGGAACAAGCTGAACTCTGTGCTATGAGGTGATGATGTTGTGGAGAGCCGGAATGAAGTGGATGCTGCTCATATTAGGGAGCCTGATCGGAGCCGGATATGCGAGCGGTCAGGAGATTTGGCAGTTTTTTGGGGCGGAAAGCGGACTTGCTATTGTGCTGTTTACAATCATGTTCATTTTCTCGTCTTATATTGTGATGAAAATCAGTTTTAAGGTTCAATCCACTCATTTTCTGCCGGTTCTGGAGCATTTGATGGGACCATGGCTGGCGAAAATTTATGATGTCCTCATCGTTTTTTATTTGTTTTCGACGACTATGGTGATGATTGCCGGAGGCGGTGTGACCCTGCAAATGTACAAGCTTCCTTTCTGGTGGGGAATCGCGCTGATTTGTATCGTGACCGTGTGTTTGTTTTTCTGGGATGTGAAAGGAATATTATCAGTAAATGGTTTTTTAATACCTGTTTTAGTAGCAGGGCTGCTGTATGCGCTGATCTCCTTTCAGAGCACCCATCATCATACGTGGACGATTGATTTGACTCGGCAGTATAACTGGCCTGCGAGCATTACGTTTACCTCTTTAAATATTCTTTCAGTTGTCGCGATTTTATCCTCCGTTGGGAAAGAAATGAAAGGACTCGGAGAAGCGAAAATCGCCAGTGTGGCAAGCGGACTTATTTTTGGTGTGATCTCTTTTGTTTATAATGAAACGTTAGTGGAGTTGGCGGGCTCCCTTTCCCAGTTTGAAATACCGTTGTTTGCCGTTTTGGAGGGGGCGCCTTATCTCCTTTTTTTATGTATGACGGCGGTGCTTTGTCTGGCGATTTACACGACGACGGTAGCTGGTTTGCTGGGGCTGTCCAGCCGGCTGATGGCGTTTGTTCATATGCCAAGATGGATGATTGTGTTGATTCTGTTAGTGTTAATGGTGCCATTTACCTCTTTCGGGTTTTCTGATTTGATCGCGTTCTTGTATCCGATATACGGAATGCTGAATTTATATTTGTTAGTTTGTCTGCTGTTATATCCTATTTTGAGCAAATGGAAATAAGAGGATACCTTTCTTTTCAGATATCTTGATTGCTCTTATGATCAGTTTTTTTGTACAATAGATACAGCAGTTTATGAAAAGAGGTGAAGGGTCTTGGCGGATAAAGACTTTGGCCTGAATGATATCGTAGAAATGAAAAAACCGCATCCATGCGGAGCGAACAGCTGGAAAATTATACGCATGGGAATGGATATTCGAATTAAGTGTGAGGGATGTTCTCACAGTGTAATGATTCCGAGAAAAGAATTTGAAAGAAAACTAAAAAAAGTACTTGTCAAGCATGAGGAGCCTACTTCGTAAAAAGGCCGGCACTCATGCTTTTTCATATAGAAGGTAAGGAGAAGACGGCGATGAGCAAAGTGCATCAGTCAGCATGTCCGCTGAATTGCTGGGACAGCTGCGGCTTTTTGGTGACTGTTGAAGACGGAAAGGTAACAAAGGTGGACGGAGATCCGAACCATCCGATTACGGAAGGCAAAATCTGCGGCCGCGGCAGAATGCTTGAGACAAAAACAAATTCGCCTCAGCGGCTCCGCTATCCGATGAAAAAACAAAATGGTGAGTTTGTGCGAATTTCCTGGAATCAGGCACTTGATGAAATTGCCGGCAAACTTCGGGAGATCAAGGAAAAATCGGAGACAACTGCTGTTTTGCACAGCCACGATTATGCGAATAACGGTTTGTTAAAAGCGCTAGACCAGCGTTTTTTTAATGGATATGGCGGCGTGACTGAAATCGTCGGAAGCATATGCTGGGGCTCCGGTATCGAGGCACAAAGCTGGGATTTCGGCCGTTCGTATGGGCACGGCCCGCTTGATATTTACAACAGCAAACATGTTGTTGTGTGGGGAAGAAATGTATCCAGAACGAATATGCACTTATACCATCACTTGCAGCAGGTGAAGAAAAAGGGCGCCACAATTACTGTGATTGACCCGATCTTCAATCCGACTGCCAAGCTTGCAGACCGCTATATCTCTGTAAAGCCGGGAATGGATGGCTGGCTTGCGGCAGCTGTTTTGAAGGTTCTGATTGAGACAGGGAGAACGGATGAGACATTTATTTCTGAGCACTCTGTCGGTTTTGATGATGTAAAAGAGCTTTTGAACACCGTTTCTCTAGAAGAGTTTATTGTAAAAACAGAAACTTCTATGGAGGAGCTGGAGTATCTGGCCGGTTTGTATGCCGATGGCCCGGTGTCTACTTTTATGGGGCTTGGTATGCAGCGCTATAAAAACGGGGGCGGAACGATTCGATGGATTGATGCACTCGTTGCGGCAAGCGGAAATGTCGGAATTAAAGGCGGCGGCGCGAATTTCGGGAATGTCCAAATTAGTGAGAGCTTTGCGAAAACGAAGCTGACGCTCCCGGAGTTAAAAACAACATCACGTTCGTTTTCAATGATGACGCAGGCTGAAGAGGTACTGACGGCTGCTGATCCAGCGATCGAGATGATTATCGTGACGTGCGGAAACCCGTTGACTCAGGTGCCAAACACACATAAAGTGAGACAAGCGTTTGAAAAGGTTCCGATGACGGTAGCGATTGATTCTATCATGACGGATACGGCAAAGCTATGTGACTATGTTTTGCCGACAGCCACTGTTTTTGAAGAAGAGGATATCTACTATTCCAGCATGTATCACCATTACGTTCAATACGGGAAAAAGCTTGTGGAGCCGCAGGGTGAAGCGAAGTCGGACAGCTGGATCTGGTCAGAGCTTGCAAAACGCCTTGGATTTGGAGAGTTGTTTGAACACAGCACTGAAGAATTTTTGGAAATGGGGCTTTCTTCATTGGAGGCAGAGGATGTGACGCTAGAGCGACTGAAAGAAAAAGGCCATCTCCCTCTTCCAGTCAAGCAAGTGCCGTGGGATGACTATCAGTTTTTGACGCCGAGCGGAAAATTTGAATTTACTTCGTCGCTAGCTGAGGAAAAAGGGTTTAGCGGCTTGCTTCAATTAAATGTGCCCGAAGAATCTGCTTTCCATAATGAGGATTTAGCTGGAAAGTATCCTTACACGCTGTTGTCCATTCATCCGCAGCGTTCTAATCATTCTCAGCATGTGCCGTTTATTGAAAAGCTTCAGCATATTCAAGTCGATATTTCTCCAGACATAGCGGTGGAGCAGAACCTTCAGGACGGAGACGAGGTTGCCATCTTTAATGACCGCGGGCGCTTGACGGGCAAGGTGAAAGTGATGAAGCAGGCTCACCCGCAGACGATTAATATAGATGAAGGCATGTGGGCGGCTTTTGGAGGTTCAGTCAATGCACTGACAAATGATACAAATTCTGATAATGGAATGGGAAGCACGCTTTTTGACTGTTTAGTAGGCTTGAAAAAAGCGTAACCAAAGGGATTGGCAGGCTGAAAATGCTTTTTTGTCAGCTTGTCTTTTCCAGTGAACCTCCTTATAATTGCTCTAGGTTCAAAATACGTTTATACAATGACGGTTTTATATAGAGGAGATGAAAGAATGGCTTTAACAGCTGGAATTGTTGGTTTGCCAAACGTCGGGAAATCAACGCTATTTAACGCAATTACACAGGCCGGTGCCGAATCAGCCAACTACCCGTTCTGTACAATTGATCCGAACGTGGGAATTGTAGAAGTACCTGATGATCGTTTGCAAAAGCTGACTGAGCTGGTCAAACCGAAGAAGACTGTGCCGACTGCTTTTGAATTCACTGATATTGCAGGGATCGTAAAAGGTGCGTCTAAAGGAGAAGGACTCGGTAACAAATTCCTTTCTCACATTCGCCAGGTTGATGCAATTTGCCACGTTGTCCGTGCTTTTTCTGATGACAACATTACACACGTTTCTGGAAAAGTTGATCCGATTGATGACATTGAAACGATCAACCTTGAGCTGATCCTCGCTGATATGGAAACAGTTGAAAAGCGGATTACACGCGTCAGCAAACTTGCGAAGCAAAAAGATAAAGAAGCTGTATTTGAGTTTGAGATTCTGTCTAAACTGAAAGAAGCGTTTGAGAGTGAAAAGCCTGCTCGTTCTGTTGAGTTCACTGAAGAGCAGCAAAAGCTTGTGAAGCAGCTTCATTTACTGACTTCGAAGCCTATTTTGTACGTTGCAAACGTAAGTGAAGATGAAGTAGCTGATCCGTCTGGCAATGAAAACGTAGCGAAGATTCGCGAGTACGCTGCCGGCGAAAATGCAGAAGTTATCGTTGTTTGTGCGAAAATCGAATCCGAAATCGCCGAGCTTGAAGGCGATGAAAAGCAAATGTTCCTTGAAGAGCTTGGCATTGAAGAATCAGGGCTTGATCAGTTGATCAAAGCATCATACTCCCTTCTTGGCCTTGCAACATATTTCACAGCCGGAGAACAGGAAGTCAGAGCTTGGACATTCAAAAAAGGCATGAAAGCCCCTGAGTGTGCAGGAATTATTCATAGTGACTTTGAGCGCGGCTTCATTCGTGCTGAAACTGTTGCTTATGAGGATCTTCTTGCGGGCGGCGGTATGGCAGGAGCGAAAGAAGCAGGAAAAGTCCGTCTCGAAGGAAAAGAGTACGTTGTTCAAGACGGAGAC
>NZ_JAVAXX010000269.1:0-8748 GCF_042709275.1 Bacillus sp. LR_5
CAAACCCGTATTATGAGGATTTATTTAAGCGAATGAAACAGCATCCCTGCAAGGCTTGCGGATGAATGATTTTTTCGAACAGGCCCGTTTTGCCGGTCAAAAAAGGTCTTCTACTAAGGGTTAACCGCTGATTTTTGCCGTATCCAAGCTATACATTATTTTTTCATCAGGAGACAGATAATTGATGGACGATCCCAAGCTTACATTTAGCAGACAACGCAAATATTTATTGTTCATTTTGGCAGTGTATGTACTGGGTTATGGTTTAACAGCGTATAAAACCGTTTTTTTAGGCCTTATTCTGGGAACTGTTTTCAGTTTGTTTAATTTTTTACTGCTCGTCAGAAGAATGAATGCTTTTGACAGAGCTGTTGAGAAAGGAAAGTCCATACGATCTCTCGGGAGCGCAGCGCGGTGGTGCAATGCGATTCTTGCTGTGGCTGTTGCCTATAAAAATCCCGAATACTTTCATATGGCAAGTACAGTTATTGGATTAATGACAATATACCCTGTCATTATGATAGATTCCTTTATCCAGCTTAAACGTTCATCAATGGAAGAGAGGTGAAAACCCTTTGAATCATGGTTACAGAACTATAGAATTTCTAGGTCTTACTTTTAATCTGACAAACATTCTGATGATTACTGTGGCGAGTGTGATTGTTTTATTGATTGCTATATTGACGACAAGAACGCTTTCGATCCGTCCCGGAAAAGCCCAGAACTTTATGGAATGGATTGTTGATTTCGTCCGCAATATTATTGGCAGTACAATGGATTTAAAAACAGGGGCTAACTTCTTGGCACTTGGTGTCACATTGCTGATGTACATATTTGTGTCGAATATGCTGGGGCTGCCGTTCTCTATTACAATCGGACATGAGCTCTGGTGGAAGTCTCCGACAGCCGATCCTGCCATTACATTAACGCTAGCCGTGATGGTTGTTGCTTTAACCCACTACTATGGTGTGAAGATGAAAGGGCTCAAGGAATATTCCAAAGACTATTTAAGACCTGTTCCATTCATGCTCCCGATGAAAATCATCGAAGAGTTTGCGAATACGCTGACTCTAGGTTTGCGGCTGTATGGTAACATCTTCGCCGGTGAGATTCTTCTCGGCCTGCTTGCGGGATTAGCAACAAGCCATTATTCGCAAAGCGTGGCTCTCGGTCTTGTCGGTACAATCGGTGCCATTCTGCCGATGCTGGCATGGCAAGCATTCAGTTTATTTATTGGTGCTATCCAGGCATTTATCTTTACAATGCTGACGATGGTGTACATGTCTCATAAAATCAGTCATGATCATTAAAACATTATATCCAAACGGATAACATTTTAAAGGAGGAACTTTTTCATGAATTTAATAGCAGCTGCGATTGCAATTGGTTTAGGCGCACTTGGTGCAGGTATTGGTAACGGTTTGATTGTTTCACGTACGGTAGAGGGGATTGCCCGTCAGCCGGAAGCAGGTAAAGAACTGAGAACTCTTATGTTCATGGGTATCGCATTAGTTGAAGCCCTTCCTATTATCGCTGTCGTTATCGCATTCTTAGCGTTCTTTGGCTAAGCATAAAAGCCTTATATGAACTAAAAATGGCGAAGATCATTCCAAGAGAACCTTCGCCATTGCTTTATGTCTGATAAGCATCCCGCCTTGCCGGCTGAAAAGAGACAAGTGCGGCTGCTGGATCAGCAAAGAAAAACCTGCAGAAGGGAGTTGCCGTAGTAGATGTCTCAATTACCACTTGAACTAGGATTGTCGTTTAACGGCGGAGATATCCTGTTCCAACTGTTAGCTATGTTAATCTTATTAGCGCTTCTGAAGAAATACGCTTTAGGGCCGCTATTAAACATAATGAAACAGCGTGAAGACCACATCGCTGGAGAAATTACGTCTGCTGAAGAAAAAAATAAAGAAGCGCAGCAGCTGATTGAAGAGCAGCGCGTTCTTTTAAAAGAAGCAAGACAAGAATCCCAAACTCTTATCGAAAACGCAAAGAAACTGGGAGAGAAGCAAAAAGAAGAGATTATTCAGGCTGCACGTGCAGAATCTGAACGTCTGAAAGAAGCAGCAAGAACTGAAATCGTGAAGGAAAAAGAACAGGCGGTTTCTGCTCTCCGTGAGCAAGTAGCGTCTCTTTCTGTCATGATTGCGTCGAAAGTGATCGAAAAAGAACTGGATGAACAAGCGCAAGAGAAATTGATCCAGGACTATCTTAAAGAGGTAGGAGAAAGCCGATGAGTGGATCAGCTGTCTCTAAACGATATGCATCAGCTCTTTTTGATATAGCCAATGAGTCCGCTCAGCTGAATCAAGTAGAAGAAGAGCTAACTGTTGTAAAACAAGTATTTCAAAATGAAAAAGCGCTTAATGATGTGTTGAACCATCCGAAGGTGCCGGCTGCGAAGAAAAAAGAGCTGATCCAAAATGCATTTGGCTCTTTGTCACAGTCCGTGCTTAATACGATTTTTCTTTTGATTGACCGCCATCGTGCCGCGATTGTGCCTGAGCTCACAGATGAGTTTATCAAACTCGCAAATGTGGCCCGTCAAACAGAAGACGCAATCGTATATTCAGTGAAACCGCTGACGGATGCGGAAATTTTACCATTATCACAAGTGTTTGCAAAAAAAGCCGGAGTCGCTTCACTGAGAATCAGAAATGAAGTGCAGACGGATTTAATAGGCGGCATTAAAGTCCGCATTGGAAACCGGATTTATGACGGCAGCGTAAGCGGGAAGCTTCAGCGCATTGAACGTCAATTAGCCGGGGAAAATCGATAGAAGGGGTGAAACCTAAGTGAGCATCAAAGCTGAAGAGATTAGCACGCTGATAAAACAGCAAATACAAAATTATCAATCTGATATTGAAGTTCAAGACGTAGGTACAGTCATCCAAGTCGGTGACGGTATTGCTCGTGTACACGGCCTTGACAATTGTATGGCCGGTGAACTTGTCGAATTTTCAAACGGTGTTTTGGGTATGGCTCAAAACCTTGAAGAATCAAACGTAGGTATCGTCATCTTAGGACCTTTCAGTGAGATCCGTGAGGGAGACGAAGTAAAAAGAACAGGCCGCATCATGGAGGTTCCTGTTGGTGAAGAGTTAATCGGCCGTATTGTAAATCCGTTAGGCCAGCCGGTAGACGGACTTGGCCCGATCCTTACAAGCAAAACTCGTCCGATTGAGAGCCCTGCACCAGGCGTTATGGACCGTAAATCCGTTCATGAACCGCTTCAAACCGGTATCAAAGCGATCGATGCACTGATTCCAATCGGCCGCGGCCAGCGTGAACTGATCATCGGTGATCGTCAAACAGGTAAAACATCTGTTGCGATCGATGCGATCCTGAACCAAAAAGACCAAGACATGATCTGCGTATATGTTGCGATCGGCCAAAAAGAATCAACAGTCCGCGGCGTAGTAGAAACATTGCGTAAACACGGCGCGCTTGATTATACAATTGTTGTAACGGCGTCTGCGTCACAGCCGGCACCGCTTCTGTACCTGGCACCGTATGCTGGGGTTACAATGGCGGAAGAATTTATGTACAGCGGCAAGCACGTTCTTGTTGTATACGATGATCTTTCTAAACAAGCGGCTGCTTACCGTGAGCTGTCCTTGCTTCTTCGCCGTCCGCCAGGCCGTGAAGCGTTCCCTGGGGATGTATTCTATCTTCATTCCCGTCTGCTTGAGCGTGCAGCAAAGCTTAGCGACGCGAAAGGCGCAGGATCAATTACAGCTCTGCCGTTCGTAGAAACACAAGCCGGAGATATCTCTGCTTATATTCCGACGAACGTCATTTCCATCACCGACGGACAGATCTTCCTGCAATCTGATTTGTTCTTCTCAGGCGTACGTCCAGCGATCAACGCCGGATTGTCTGTATCCCGTGTCGGCGGCTCAGCGCAAATCAAAGCGATGAAAAAAGTATCAGGTACTTTGCGTCTTGACCTTGCGTCATACCGTGAACTGGAAGCATTCGCTCAATTCGGTTCTGACCTCGACCAAGCGACTCAGGCAAAACTGAACCGCGGTGCGCGTACAGTTGAAGTGCTGAAGCAGGATCTGAACAAGCCGCTTCCGGTTGAAAAGCAAGTAGCCATTCTTTATGCGCTGACAAAAGGATATCTCGATGATATTCCTGTGGCGGATATCAGACGTTTTGAAGAAGAGTACTACATGTACCTTGACCAAAACCATAAAGACCTGCTTGACGGAATTGCGAAAACAGGAAACCTTCCTGCTGATGAAGACTTCAATGCTGCAATCGAAGGCTTCAAACGCACATTTGCACCAAGCAACTAACTCGAATGCTGATGAGAGAAAAAGGTTCTCTTTTTCTCTCTTTTTACGCAGATGAAGAGAAAAGGTGGTGAAATCTTTGGCCTCATTACGCGATATTAAGTCAAGGATCACGTCAACGAAAAAAACAAGTCAGATTACAAAAGCCATGCAGATGGTATCTGCGGCTAAGCTGAATCGTGCTGAAAACAATGCAAAATCATTTGTGCCATATATGGATAAAATCCAAGAGGTTGTGTCAAACGTCGGAAGAGTTTCCGGCAACGTGAAGCACCCGATGCTTCTCAGCAGAGAAGTGAAAAAAACGGCATACCTTGTCATTACGTCTGACCGCGGTCTTGCCGGCGCTTTTAACAGTTCGGTTTTACGGAATGCTTATCAGGCCATGCAAGAACGTCATCAGTCTAAGGATGAGTATGCGGTGATTGCCATCGGAAGAGTGGGCCGTGATTTCTTTAAGAAACGTGAGATTCCGATCATTTCCGAGTTAACAGGACTTGGGGATGAAGTGACGTTTACAGAAATTAAAGATCTTGCCCGTCAAACGATCCAAATGTTTATAGACGGTGCGTTTGATGAATTGCACCTTGTTTATAACCATTTTGTCAGCGCCATTACTCAAGAAGTAACGGAGAAAAAACTTCTGCCGTTATCTGATTTGGGCAGCGGCGGCGGAAAAAGAACGGCGTCTTATGAATTTGAACCATCTGAAGAGGAGGTTCTGGAGGTTTTGCTTCCTCAATATGCAGAAAGCTTAATCTTCGGTGCGCTTCTTGACAGTAAAGCAAGTGAGCACGCTGCAAGAATGACGGCGATGAAAAATGCGACAGACAACGCGAAGGAACTTATCGATTCACTTTCGCTTTCTTACAACCGCGCTCGCCAAGCAGCCATCACACAAGAAATTACGGAAATTGTCGGCGGAGCAGCCGCTTTAGAATAGAAAGATTTTGTCAGGAGGGATAGCGATGAAGAAAGGACGCGTTAGCCAGGTATTAGGACCGGTCGTCGACGTGCGTTTTGAAGACGGTCACTTGCCTGAAATTTATAATGCGATTAAAATTTCACAGCCAGCTGCAAGTGAAAACGAAGTAGGTATTGATTTAACGCTTGAGGTCGCTCTTCATTTAGGTGATGATACAGTCCGTACAATCGCAATGGCATCTACAGATGGTGTTCAGCGCGGTATGGAAGCTGTAGATACAGGAGCGCCAATCTCAGTACCGGTTGGTGATGTAACACTTGGACGTGTATTTAACGTTCTCGGAGAAAATATTGATTTGAATGAGCCGGTTCCTGCGGATGCGAAAAAGGATCCGATTCACAGACAGGCGCCTTCATTCGATCAGCTTTCAACAGAAGTTGAAATTCTTGAAACAGGTATTAAAGTTGTTGATTTGCTTGCTCCTTACATTAAGGGTGGTAAAATCGGATTGTTCGGTGGTGCCGGTGTAGGTAAAACCGTATTAATCCAGGAATTAATCAACAACATCGCGCAAGAGCACGGCGGTATCTCTGTATTCGCCGGCGTAGGAGAGCGTACTCGTGAAGGAAACGACCTTTTCTACGAAATGAGTGACTCTGGCGTAATCAACAAAACAGCCATGGTATTCGGACAAATGAACGAGCCGCCGGGCGCACGTATGCGTGTTGCTTTGACAGGCCTTACAATGGCTGAGCACTTCCGTGATGTACAAGGACAGGACGTACTGTTCTTTATCGATAACATTTTCCGTTTCACACAAGCGGGTTCAGAGGTTTCAGCCCTTCTTGGCCGTATGCCTTCAGCGGTTGGTTATCAGCCGACGCTTGCAACTGAGATGGGTCAGCTCCAAGAGCGTATCACGTCTACGAACGTTGGATCAGTTACATCTATCCAGGCGATCTACGTGCCTGCCGATGACTACACTGACCCGGCACCGGCGACAACGTTCGCTCACTTGGATGCGACAACAAACCTTGAGCGTAAATTAACTGAAATGGGTATTTACCCTGCGGTTGATCCGTTGGCATCTACATCACGCGCCCTTGCTCCTGAAATTGTCGGAGAAGAGCATTATGCAGTTGCGCGTGAAGTACAGTCAACACTTCAGCGTTACAAAGAGCTTCAAGATATCATTGCGATTCTCGGTATGGATGAATTAGGCGAGGAAGACAAACTTGTCGTTCACCGCGCACGCCGTATCCAGTTCTTCCTTTCTCAGAACTTCCACGTGGCTGAACAGTTCACTGGACAAAAAGGTTCTTACGTGCCTGTAAAAGAGACGGTACAAGGCTTCAAAGAAATCTTAGCCGGTAAATACGACCATCTTCCAGAAGATGCGTTCCGTCTTGTAGGCCGTATCGAAGAAGTTGTTGAGAAAGCAAAAGAAATGGGTGTAGAAGTTTAATCTGGTCCTAGGAGGGTAAAAGCATGAAGACCGTTAAAGTCAATATCGTTACTCCCGACGGCCCAGTATACGATGCGGATATCGAAATGGTGAGTGTGAGAGCCGAAAGCGGCGATCTCGGTATTTTGCCAGGCCATATTCCAACCGTGGCTCCTCTTAAAATCGGCGCTGTCCGTCTGAAAAAAGACGGACAGACTGAAATGGTTGCCGTCAGCGGCGGATTTGTCGAAGTCCGTCCTGATCAGGTCACCATCCTTGCCCAGGCTGCCGAGACAGCAGAAGGCATCGATAAAGAGCGCGCTGAAGCTGCACGCCAGCGGGCGCAGGAGCGTTTGAATTCTCAATCAGATGATACTGACATTCGTCGGGCTGAGCTTGCGTTACAGCGGGCTTTGAACAGATTGGATGTAGCAGGGAAATAAGAAAAAATCCTTCTCTTTATGAGAAGGATTTTTTTATGAACGCACAAGAGAATCAAACAGCGATAACAGCGGGCGATCCTCTTTTGGACGCAGGTATAAACCATCACAGGCATTCATTGTATGCCACGATTTGTGATGTCTTCTAAAGCCAAGTGTATAAGCGCCGTCTTTATAGGGATAAGGTTTTACAACCCATTCAGCATCTTCATGGCGGGCAATCACACAATCTATAAGATAAACACTAATCATTTTCTCGAATTCTTCAATAGGAAGATTCCAATCAGCAAGCAAAAGTTCTTGTATACTTTGAAAATAGAGGTTTTCAAGCTCTTCAAGGCTTTCTCTCGTATAGGTAAGAGAAATGTTAAAAAACTGACACAATTCATTCAGTTCTTCAATCTGTGACTGTCTATAATCATAATAGAATGCAATTGCTTCCCATTCCTGATCAAAAATTGGCAGGGCCTCACCATATTGCTTTTCAGGCTGAAAAAAAGAATGATTCACATTTGTCAGCTCCTTTCCAATAAAGTATACCATGTAAAAGAATCGCACTTTAAGCGGGGATTAGCCCTAGATTTGGGTGATTATTCCGTTCTGTATAAAATGTATCATCTTTATCTGTGCTTCTTATATAATAAGAAAGGGTATGAACGCAGAGAAAGGAGTGTAATAGATGAGTGTATTGGGACAGCAGGCTGCAATCGGCATTGTCGTTCACCTGATTTTTATAGCAGTGACTTGGTGGGCGTTGCAAGCCGTCAATATAGATCCGTTAATCAAAAAAGGCAAAGTCGTGCAGGCAAGACTTCTGATGATTTTGCTGACAATCGCCATTGGAACGGCCGTTGCCAATTTCTTTTTAGATTACCTCAATTATTCACAGCAGCTTCCCTATCTATTTTAATAGGTTTTGAACATTATTATCATTAAATGGTTGGGAGAAGCGGGTTGAGGCGAATAGCTCGAGTTTTGACGAAGATTTTTACGTATGGCGCCTCTTGCCTCCGGTAAAACTGGGGATAAGGGGGAGAGATGAACATGAAGAAAAAACAAGTAAGCCACGCTATTATCATTTCCGTCATGTTAAGCTTCGTCATTGCTGTTTTCCATACCATTCATGCGAGTGAATTAACACCGTTAGCACAGATGGCAGAGGGGATGGAACGCCAAGATGTGTCAATAGATAAGTGGACATTGCATGCAAAACAAAATATGTCACTGACCGAAAAAGAATTTTATCAAAAAGTGCAACGTTTAAAATCAGAGTATCGTCAATATGATTGGATGATTGCACGGGAAGATAAAATGATAAAGGCAATTGGCACATATACTGACAAAAAAAATCGTACTTCTTTTAGACTGCAGCTTGTCACAACCCTCAAAAAACACAATCCAACTTCGTATTTATTATATGAGCAAATGAGTCTAGAGACACCGGATAGCTGGAATGATACATATGAACAGTTTGAACGGGAGACACTTGGGATATTCCAAGAAAAAGTAGTTATTTTTACTTGTCTAAATGGTCACTTAGATGATAATATGAATATTGTTTTGCAAAAAAAAGCAAATCAGTTATTAAATGAATTTCAAGCAAGATCAGTAGAACATGTAGTGGAGCCAAAT
>NZ_JAVAXX010000027.1:0-43073 GCF_042709275.1 Bacillus sp. LR_5
GCAAGCTCTTCCTTATCCAAAGGAAGAGCTTTTTTATATTTGAATGGAAAGAAGGAATGGACAACATGTCACAACAAACAACACCCGCAGAACAAAAATCACTTCAAAGAAAAAAACCGCCGTTTCGCGCGGATCAAGTCGGAAGCTTGCTGAGATCTGAGCCCGTCAAAAAAGCGCGGCTGCAAAAAGCGGCCGGCGAAATTACGGCTGCGCAGCTTCGCCAAATCGAAAACGATGAAATCATCCGCATTGTGGAAAAACAGAAGGAAACCGGCCTGAACGTCGTGACAGACGGTGAATTCCGCAGAGCATGGTGGCACTTTGATTTCCTGGAAAACTTAGATGGCGTTGAGCCGTTTACTCCTGAGCAAGGCATTCAATTCCATAACGTACAGACAAAAGCACGCGGCATTAAAGTCACAGGCGATATCGACTTTTCAACTCACCCAATGCTTGAAGATTACTCATTTCTCCATAGCATTGCCGGTGACGCGACGCCAAAGATGACCATTCCAAGCCCGAATATGCTGTTTTTCCGCGGAAAACTGGAAAAGGATGCGTATAAAAAAGATTATCACCTTTTCCAGCATGATGTATCCAAAGCATATAAAAAAGCGATTCAAGCGTTTTATGACAGAGGCTGCCGCTACCTCCAGCTTGATGATACAGCGTGGGCCGTTTTCTTATCTGAAAAAGGCTTAAAACAAATCGAAGCGTTCGGAACAACGCCTGACGAGCTTCGCCAGCTGTTTGCGAAATCCATTAACGACGCGATTGCAGACCGCCCTGATGACTTGACGGTAACCATGCATATTTGCCGCGGCAACTTCCAGTCCACTTGGACAGCGGAAGGCGGCTATGACGCAGCAGCCGAAACCATTTTTGACGGCTTGAATCTTGACGGACTTTTCTTAGAGTATGATGATTCACGCTCAGGCGGATTTGAGCCGCTCCGTTATGTAAAACGGTCTGATCTTCAGCTTGTTCTTGGCTTAGTGACATCTAAATTCGGTGAGCTTGAAAATCCGGATGACGTGAAACGCCGTATCGAAGAAGCATCCCGTTATGTAAGCTTAGACCAGCTTTGCCTCAGCCCTCAATGCGGATTTGCTTCAACTGAGGAAGGCAACAAGCTGACTGAAGAACAGCAATGGGCGAAGCTCCGCCATGTGGTTGAGATCGCTAATGATGTTTGGAAATAAGCAAAGAAAAAAACACACTTGATTCCCTAGCGGAGCAAGTGTGTTTTTTATGTCATTGTGCGGTGTAGCCCCCATCAAGGACGACAGCCTGCCCAGTGACGCCCTTCGCCTTCTCGCTTGCCAAAAACACGGCATAATCCGCAATTTCCTTGACGGAAAGCAGTCGCTTTTGCGGCACAAGCGGAAAAATGACTTGTTCAAGTACAGAGTCGTAAGGGACATTTCTAGTTTTCGATAGATCGCTAAGCTGATTGCGTACAAGCTGGGTATCGACATAACCCGGACAGAGCGCATTGACTGTTATGCCGTGGGGCGCGCCTTCCAGCGCCCCTACTTTTGTGAGTCCAATGACGCCGTGCTTGGCGCTATTATAAGCGGATTTCCCTGCAAAGCCCACTAATCCATTAACAGACGCAATATTAATGATTCTGCCAAACTGCTGTTTTTTCATGATCGGAAAAACATGCTTCATTGCAATAAAGGGAGCCGTCAGCATGACCTTGATCAGCTGTTCAAAGGTGTCTGTCGGAAACTCTTCAATCGGAGCGACGTGCTGAATACCGGCATTGTTCACCAGAATATCCAAGCGGCCGTATCGTTTTTGGATGACGTTTACCGTATCAGCAACTTGCGCTTCCTTTGTCACATCATACGGAATGGCCGCCGCGTCAAAGCCTTCTTCTGCAAGCTTGGAGGCTGCTTGTTCACATGCTTCCGGACGGAGGTCTGAAACGATGACGCTAGCGCCTTCACGGGCGAATTCTCTTGCCATTTCGAATCCGATTCCGCCGGCAGCCCCTGTCACCAAAGCGACTTGTTTTCTCATGTCAAACACCTTCCCATTAAGAATTGAGTACAGACTGGCTTACAGCGAAATCAGCTTCTGTTTTTTCATAAACCTCTTTAATTGTGACACCATCCTGAAGCTCCGTCAGTGTCATGCGGCCGTTCACAAAATCAAATACAGCCAAATCCGTAATCAGCCTGTGTACGACTTTCTGGCCTGTCAGCGGAAGGGAGCATGTTTTTTTCACCTTTGATTCACCATGCTTATTGACGTGCTCCATGATGACAACGATTCGTTTCGCCCCGTTGACGAGATCCATGGCGCCGCCCATCCCTTTTACCATTTTGCCCGGGATCATCCAATTGGCCAAATCCCCCTGCTCCGAAACCTCCATTCCGCCGAGAATAGCCAAATCGATATGCCCGCCTCTTATCATCGCGAATGACTCAGCGCTGTCAAAATAAGAGGCGCCCGTCACTTCAGTGATCGTTTCCTTTCCCGCATTGATCAAATCCGCGTCTTCCGTTCCTTCCAGAGGATAGGGGCCGATTCCGAGCAAGCCGTTTTCCGACTGAAGCATGACGTGAACGCCATCGGGTATCTCATTTGCGACAAGCGTCGGCATGCCAATCCCGAGATTCACATTCATGCCGTCCTTGATTTCTTGTACAGCCCGTTTGACCATTCGTTTTCTCGCTTCCTTCACTTGGCCTCACCCTTTCCCGATGCTTGCTGAACTGTTCGTTTTTCAATCCGTTTTTCTTGGCTCGCGCCAAGCACGACATGTTGTACGTAAATTCCCGGCGTATGGATGTGATCTGGATTGAGCTCTCCTGCTTCCACGATTTCTTCCGCCTCGGCAATCGTGATCTTGCCTGCCATGGCGGCAATGGGATTGAAATTTCTCGCCGTTTTCCTAAAAACCAAATTGCCCATGGTGTCCGCTTTCCACGCTTTGACAATCGCCACATCGCCGGTAATGCCTCGCTCCAGCACATAAGTCCGGCCGCCGAATGTTTTATGTTCTTTTCCCTCGGCTATGGAGGTGCCGACGCCTGTCGCCGTATAAAATCCCGGTATGCCTGCACCGCCTGCACGAATTCTCTCAGCGAGCGTTCCTTGGGGAACAAGCTCGACCTCAAGCTCTCCGCTTAAAAACTGCCGCTCAAAAATTTTATTTTCACCGACATAGGAAGCGATCATTTTCTTGATTTGCTTGTTAGCCAGAAGCAAACCAAGCCCCCAGTCATCGACTCCGCAGTTATTGCTGACAACGGTTAAATCCTTTACTCCCTGATCTCTTATAGACAAAATGAGCTGTTCAGGGATGCCGCACAGCCCAAACCCTCCCGCGATCAGCGTATCCCCATCATGAATCAGTTTCGCAGCTTCCTTGCTTGATGACAGCACTTTTCCCATATTGATGCCCCTTTCGTTTTCTTCTACACTAGACCAGTCAGGCTGTAAATCGCGATCACAGCAAATACGGCAGCCGTTTTAATGAGCGTGATCGCAAAAATATCGCGATAGGATTGCCGGTGGGTCAAACCCGTCACGGCCAGAAGCGTAATAACGGCGCCATTATGCGGCAGTGTATCCATCCCGCCTGATGCCATTGAAATGACCCGATGCATCACCTCTGGCGGAATATTGTAAGCCTGAATCGCTTGTAAGTATTGTTCTGACATCGCGCTTAACGCAATGCCCATTCCTCCTGAAGCCGAGCCGGTGATTCCCGCCAGCGCAGTTGTCGTAACGGCGCCATTTACAAGCGGATCGGTAAAAGTATGTGAAATTCCGCTGCTCAGCTTATGAAACCCCGGCAGCGCGGCGATAATGCCGCCGAACCCGTACTCGGCACCCGTATTCATAGATGCCAGCAAGGCGCCGCCAATTCCTTCATTCAGCCCTTCCTTCAATTGGGCAAACACACTTCTCCAATCAAATAAAATCGTTGTGATGATGCCAATCACTAAAGCAATCTCCACCGACCAAATAGCAGCTGCTGAAGAAATATCAAGCCTGCCGAACTCCTTTAATCCTATGGAAGAAAAATCAAATCCATTCGGATACCACTTTGGCAGGTAAATGGTAAAATATTTATTCACTGCACCGACGAGAATAAGCGGGACAAAGGCAAGCGCGTGCCGAATCGGGCTTTTGTCCGGTTCAGCCGCGGACTCAATCGATTCAGGAGCAGGAGCATTCTGCGAATCAAAACCGCCATAGCCTTCGCCAGATGCCTGCGCTTTTTTCCGCCTTGATTCCAAATAGAGCATCCCAGCTGCCAGCACAATCACTGCGTCCATCAAGCCCAGCCAAGGGGCGGCATAAATGTCTGTTTTGAAAAACGACGTCGGAATGACATTTTGGATTTGCGGCGTTCCCGGAAGTGCGTCCATCGTAAACGTAAAAGCCCCTAAAGCAATCGTTCCCGGGATGAGGCGTTTTGGTATGTTTGCTTCTTGGAACATGTTTTTCGCAAAAGGATATACGGCAAATACGACAACGAACAGGCTGACACCGCTGTACGTCAAGACAGCACCCATCAACACAATGGCAAGTATCGCTCTTTTTGCCCCGACAAGCCGGACAATTGTTTTCGCGATTGTTGCCGCAAGCCCGGCCATTTCAACGACCTTTCCAAAAATGGCACCGAGCAAAAACACTGGGAAATACAATTTAATAAAACCCGCCATCTTCTCCATAAAAATTGATGAGAAAAAAGGAAGCACATGGCTTGGATCTGTCAGCAGCACCGCGAATAACGCGCAAATCGGCGCAAACAATATGACAGAAAATCCCCGATACGCCGTAAACATCAGCAAACCTAACGCCAATAGAATGATGATCAGTTCCACACACACATCCCCCGTTTCCGCGAATCAGAAAGCGTTTACATAAACCTGTCCGCATCGGCTGTTTCCGTCCCCTTTCCATATGTACGAGAAGCGTGGGCCAACTATTCCGATTAAAAAAGGAAAGCTCCTTTTTTCGGAGCTTTCCTCTGCCATTCATTTCATTCCTATTAGGATATCAACATCAACCGTAATATCGGCTGATTTCATCTCTTTCAGGAGGCTGACTCGATCTTTCGGCGCCGACCAGGCAAGCGGCGTCATCTTGAGAAGCCAGTGGATCGCCTGCTGGTCAAGCGTTTTAACATAGCGCAGCCTGAAAGGACGGCTGTGTGCTGCATTTGCTGTAAAACGCTCAACAGCTGCCGCATTGGAATACGTGCGCCTTGGTGAATCATTATATAAAAATTGCCTTAATTCTATTAAATAGTCGCTTCGCGGCACTACTTTTACGAGCATGCCATCATTCTTCAGCAGTCTATGAAACTCTGCATAATTGGACGGCGAAAAAATAGACAGAACAACATCAAATTGGCGATCATGAAAAGGAGCATGCGCCACATCGGCAACCGCCCACATCTGATCTTTGAATGCCTTAGAAGCTTTTAAGATCCCATCCTTCGAAAGATCTATGCCGGATCCTATCGCTGCTTTCCCTGCATAATCAAACCCGCAAAGCGCATTCAAATGAGAACCCTCACCGCAACCGCTGTCCAGGATGGTGAATGCCTCATGACCAGATTTGGGATGACTGATGAGTTCTGCAATCGCATCATGGAGCGGGTCAAAAAAACCACATTCTCCAATCAGCCTGCTCCTCGCTTCAAAAAGCTCGGCACCGTAACTGGTTTTGACCGGCTTCGTCAGAAAGTTCACGTAGCCGTGCCGAGATAGATCAAATGTATGTCCTCGTTCTGTACAAATCAAGCTTTTCCCTGATGCCGCATCCATAGAAGAATCGCAGAGCGGGCATCGAAACATGCTGAAATCAACTGTTCGCTTCATGATAAAAAACACCCCATTCATTCATTTTTAGATAAATGAAAAAGGCATAGACAAATAAACCTAGGCCTATCTCAAAAATTGGCCAGGTCTGGCAGTTTGTCTACACCTGTCATTATCTATAACGAATGAATTGGATAATCATGAAAAAAACTCCCTTTCTGCTGTATGGGTTTCCCCATTTCCATCATACAACAAATCTCCAGGAGCTGGAACCTTATAGTGAAGAAAAATCAGTACTGACATGCTGGTATCCCGCCAACATCATATCAGCATAGCAATCCAGCATGTTTTTCCTTTATTTTCTCATTTTAGAATATAAATTTTATTATTGTGAAAATAGTTAAAAAGGTTGATTTTCAAAAAGTGAAAGGATAAAATACTGCTATCATCTTAGAAAAAAGACATTCTTGTATATGATCAGTAATATGGTCTGATTGTTTCTACCTAGTAACCGTAAAAAACTAGACTACAAGAAAGTTTGAATAAATTTGAACGAGTTGAAAAGGACAAGTTCTTTTCTGTTTGCTCTTATTTTTCACACTTTCTGCACTTCCAGAATTTGTGAAGGATAGGGGCTTTTTTTGTTTCCATAATAAACCTCATAGGAGTTGCTATCATGTACTTTTTATTAAACCTTGTCGGTCTCATTGTGATTATGGCAGTTGTATTCCTATGTTCTCCGCAGAAAAAGAAAATCAAGTGGCGCCCGATCATTACGTTAATTGTTCTGGAATTGCTGATTACTTGGTTTATGCTGGGAACAAAAGTCGGGAGCTGGGCCATCGGTAAAATTGGTGATTTCTTCACTTGGCTGATTGCTTGCGCCAGTGACGGTATCGCGTTTGCCTTCCCGTCAGTCATGGCGAATGAAACAGTAGACTTTTTCTTTAGTGCACTTCTTCCAATTATCTTTATCGTCACATTCTTTGATATTTTAACATATTTCGGCATTTTGCCTTGGCTGATTGATAAAATCGGATGGGTGATTTCAAAGGCTTCCCGCTTGCCGAAATTAGAAAGCTTTTTCTCTATTCAAATGATGTTCTTGGGAAATACTGAAGCACTTGCGGTCATCCGCCAGCAGCTTACGGTATTAAATAACAACCGCCTGCTTACATTCGGCTTAATGAGCATGAGCAGCATCAGCGGCTCCATTATTGGATCTTACCTGTCAATGGTGCCGGCGACATACGTGTTTACAGCGATTCCGTTGAACTGCTTAAACGCGCTGATTATCGCAAACCTGCTGAACCCTGTTCATGTGCCGGAGGATGAAGATATCATCTATACACCGCCTAAAGAAGAGAAGAAAGACTTTTTCTCTACGATTTCTAACAGTATGCTTGTCGGCATGAACATGGTTATCGTTATTTTGGCAATGGTGATCGGATATGTCGCATTAACGTCTGCAGTCAATGGCATTCTTGGCGTTTTCGTACACGGCCTGACCATCCAGACAATTTTCGCTTACCTCTTCAGTCCGTTCGCTTTCCTGCTTGGGCTCCCAGTACATGATGCAATGTATGTTGCTCAACTGATGGGCATGAAATTGGCAACGAACGAGTTTGTTGCGATGCTTGACTTGAAAAACAATCTCAAATCACTTCCGCCTCACACAGTTGCAGTGGCGACGACATTCCTGACGTCATTTGCCAACTTCAGTACAGTCGGCATGATTTACGGAACGTACAACTCGATCCTTGACGGCGAAAAGTCAACGGTCATCGGGAAAAACGTGTGGAAATTGCTTGTCAGCGGAATTGCGGTATCTTTACTGAGTGCTGCGATTGTCGGCCTGTTTGTATGGTAGAAACATTGAGCCATATCCCTTTGCGGATATGGCTCTTTTGATTATTGATAAATAGAGGAAGGCACCTGCACATCCCGGATTCCGGCTGCATATGGTCCTAAGTCATACTGCCCGAAGACGATGGCGATTCCGTTTTTCGTAAAGTAAAACGTTGTGTCTTGATTAAGGGTAATATCCTCTTTCTTTACATCAGGGAAAAACAGCTCATCGTGTTTTTTGATATAGCTATACAGATAATCTTGCGTTTTGCTGACTTTTGTTTTGGTATTCAGAATCTGGTTCAGTGTCACCCGCTTTTGTGTTTTCAAGTCATAGTTGAAGGACTGAACAGACGTTAAACCATGGGCGCCGCCTGAATATATATAATTGAGTGTTTGAATGCTGAGCTTGCCCGCCGCATTGTATTTGACGCTGAAGGATGTTTGGTATTCCGCTTTGAATCCCTGCTGTTCGCCTGCTTTTTTGTTTTTCAGGTATTCCTGATATGATTGTTCAATGTAGGCTTTCAGCTCTTGATTGATTTTCTTTTCAAACGCGGCATTCCCGATGTGATGCACCTGAGGATACTTTAGCTCCTTGATCTTTTTGTACGTATGGCTGCTGACAGTCGGTGTTTTCGCTTGAACCGCTTTTAAAGATGGGGCTGCATATGCCAATACAGAAAAAAGCAAAACAGCAATCCCCGCGGCTTTCAGCATGTGATTCCATTTCATACGATCTCCTCCTTTGATGTCGTTGCTTATCATTCCCTCTTTTAAGCAATACACACTTTTATAGACTGATAAAATCAAAAGAAGTTTCTAGGTCTAACAGCTCGATTTCCCCAATAAAAAAAGAGACAACACATGTCTCCTTTTATTGTTTACGCTCAGCAATGGCTTCGTGAACCGCTTGGGCCAAATCTATATTTCCAAACATTTCTAATACCGCAATGACGGCCTGGTCCGGAATGTGCTCTGATTCGTGTTTCGGCACGACCAGTTCGTCCATGGTTTTTTTCAAGCTTTCATTGAGCTTTTGCTGCGGATACGCTTTGGCGTACAGCTCCAGCGGATCAAGATCATGGTTCACGCACCATTGGGCAAACACCAAAATCATCATATTTTCATCGCGTTCGTAAGCTTCAGCGAGCTGTTTTTCGTTCATCTGTCATGCTCCTTATGAAAAGTATCTTCCTTTAAGATACAGGAGCGGATCAAATTCGTCTATCCCAATGGCGGTGAGCGGCGACCGCCTCAATAAACGCCTTGCTGAAGGCGGTGTAGTCAGCTTCATCTTTAGCAGTCACGATGCCCGGGCCTTCTGTTGTCCCGACAGAGGATTGAAGAAGATCAATTCCTTCATTTGCCGCACCGATCGCCTTATAGTGATTATAGGCTTCTCTGATAAATGACATCGCTTGTTTGTTGTCTTTTAACTCTGGTCCTCCTGCGGCATAGACGGAATCATACAGAACTGAATCAGCCGTCAGGAACGTGCCGCTGGCCTCAAGCTGCTGTCCGATGCCGCTTGTGATGTACCCCAGCGTTTGGCTGATGATATCTGCTGTGATCCCTTCATGCTCTAAGGCGTTCAGCACTGTTTGCAGCTCTTCTTCATGAAATCCGTTTCCGGCGAGAACGGCGACTTTTCTCGTTGACGCTGTTTTCACAGTGCGGGCCTGGCTTAACGCAGGTGAGGTAAGAATTTCTTTTGATGCTTTTCGTTTCGCCGGCGGCGCCACACCTACTCCATTGGCGATTTCTTCCGCTAAGCCTGTATCGACATTGCTGAAGACGTCAACAACCTGCCGCTGCACGTCCTTGCTTTTGACCTTTCCGACCTCGAAGCAGAAAGCAGAGATGATATGCTGTTTTTCGACAGGAGACATGCTGTTCCAGAAAAGCTTCGCCTGTGAGTAATAATCGTTGAAGCTGTCGCTCCGCTGGCGGATTTTTTTGCCCTCGACTTTCTCCTGATAGTGGACGTAGCCGCCTTCTTCAGCTGTCGCAGGCGACGGGTCATTGTTTTGCAGAGAGTTTTTATGATAAGCGACCGGCCCTTTATTAATTGTCATCCGGTGATAGCCGTCGTATTGGTTGTTATGGAATGGACATACCGGCCGGTTAATCGGAATCTCATGGAAGTTCGGGCCGCCAAGACGGATGAGCTGTGTGTCGGTATAAGAGAAAAGCCGTCCCTGCAATAGCGGATCATTTGTAAAATCGATGCCTGGCACAACATTTCCCGGGTGGAATGCGACTTGCTCTGTTTCCGCAAATACATTATCCTGGTTGCGGTTCAGCGTCATTTTCCCAATGACTTTCACCGGTACAAGCTCTTCCGGCCATAGCTTGGTTGGGTCAAGAATATCAAAATCAAATTTGAATTCGTCTTCTTCATCAATCATCTGCACGCCGAGCTCATATTCAACCGTGCCGCCGTTTTCAATCGTTTCCCACAAGTCGCGGCGGTGGAAATCGGGATCTTTCCCGGCAATTTTCTGCGCTTCATCCCATACAAGAGAATGCACGCCGAGCACAGGTTTCCAGTGGAATTTCACGAAACGTGCCTTTCCTTGTTCATTGACAAAACGAAACGTGTGAACGCCAAAACCTTCCATCATTCTGTAGCTGCGAGGGATGCCTCTGTCAGACATCGTCCACATCACCATATGTGCCGACTCAGGGTTATTGGCGACAAAATCCCAAAACGTATCATGAGCAGTCGCGGCTTGGGGCATTTCATTATGAGGTTCAGGCTTAAACGCGTGAACCAGATCCGGAAATTTGATCGCATCCTGAATGAAAAACACTGGGATATTATTTCCCACAAGATCATAGTTTCCTTCTTCAGTATAAAATTTCGTCGCAAAGCCTCTGGCATCCCGCACCGTGTCTGCGGAGCCTTTAGAACCCGCGACTGTAGAAAACCGGACAAATACCGGCGTCTTCACCGAAGGGTCCTGAAGAAATTTGGCCCGTGTATACTCGGTCATCGGTTCGTAGACCTGAAAAAAACCATGCACGCCATACCCGCGCGCATGCACAACACGCTCCGGAATCCTCTCATGGTCAAAGTGCGTCATTTTCTCCCGGAAGTGAAAATCCTCCATCAGCGTCGGGCCCCGGACCCCGGCCTTTAACGAGTGCTCATCCTCTGACACCCGCACGCCTTGGTTTGTCGTCATTTTCTTCCCGCTGTTATCGGCCCTGTACTGCTCAAGCTGCTCGTCCTTTGCGTGTTCATTTACACGTTTGTTTTGATCATCATTCATGTCTGCTCCCCCTTTTCAAACGAAACATTCTACAGCACATTTACCCGTGGCATCCTTCATATAAACTGCTAATCCGCTCAATAGGATTTTAGGTCTACATATACATATGTGGTCATACATATTTGAAATAAGCCTTCTTTTCAGAAAGAAAAAGTGGAAGCGCTTACCAAAAAAATATGCTATTGAATGGGGGAGGTCATATCGTGCTTGCCATACTCGGTTTTGTGATGATTATTGTCTTCATGTACCTTATTATGTCTAACCGGCTTTCCGCTCTTATTGCTTTAATTGTCGTTCCTGTTGTGTTTGCCCTGATCAGCGGATTTGGCAAAGATCTCGGCGAGATGATGATTCAGGGCGTTACAGACCTCGCTCCTACCGGTATCATGCTGTTATTCGCCATCCTGTATTTCGGCATTATGATTGACTCAGGTTTGTTTGATCCTCTCATCGCAAAAATTTTATCTCTTGTCAAAGGAGATCCGTTAAAAATTGCCCTCGGCACAGCGGTTCTGACGATGACCATCTCGCTGGACGGAGATGGGACAACAACCTATATGATTACCATTGCGGCGATGCTGCCTCTGTACAAACGGCTCGGCATGAACCGTTTGGTGCTAGCGGGAATTGCGATGCTCGGTTCCGGGGTCATGAACATTATACCGTGGGGCGGACCGACGGCGAGGGTTTTGGCTTCCTTAAAATTGGACACGTCGGAGGTCTTCACGCCGCTGATTCCCGCTATGATCGCCGGCATTCTCTGGGTGATCGCCGTTGCTTATTTCCTTGGAAAAAAAGAGCGGAAGCGTCTCGGCGTCATTTCGATTGAACACGCACCGTCCTCTGATCCGGAGGCAGCGCCGCTCAAGCGTCCCGCCCTCCAATGGTTTAATCTGCTGCTGACTGTTGCTCTGATGGCCGCTCTGATCACCAGCCTGCTGCCGCTCCCTGTTCTTTTTATGACCGCGTTCGCCATTGCCTTGATGGTCAACTATCCAAATGTCAAAGAGCAGCAGAAACGGATATCGGCGCATGCGGGAAATGCGTTAAACGTTGTCTCGATGGTGTTTGCGGCAGGCATATTCACAGGCATTCTCTCCGGCACAAAAATGGTGGATGCGATGGCGCATTCTCTCGTTTCACTTATCCCTGATGCCATGGGCCCGCACCTGCCATTGATCACCGCCATCGTCAGCATGCCATTCACCTTTTTCATGTCAAATGACGCCTTTTACTTTGGTGTCCTGCCCATCATCGCCGAAGCCGCATCCGCTTACGGAATAGATGCCGCTGAAATCGGAAGGGCCTCCCTGCTGGGACAGCCAGTGCATCTTCTAAGTCCGCTTGTGCCTTCCACCTATCTATTGGTTGGAATGGCAGGCGTCAGCTTTGGCGATCATCAAAAATTCACCATCAAATGGGCAGTGGGGACAACGATTGTGATGACGATTGCGGCGCTTTTGATTGGGATTATTTCGTTTTAATGAGAAGAGGATTTCCGCTGGCGGAAATCCTTTTGTTCTGTATAATCCGAAAACCCAAGATCATACTATGGAAAAATCAACACAAAAAGGTGATTGCATGAATTTTGCTTGGGAAGCACTCATTTTAATTATATCCGGCATTATATTGCTCAGAATTTCTGGCAGAAAATCGATCTCTCAAATGACGTTAGCACAAACTGTGGTGATGATTTCAATTGGAACAATTATTGTCCAGCCGATTATAGAGACAAGTTTATGGAAAACCCTTGTGGCAGCCAGTATTTTTACTCTGGCGCTAATACTCATGGAATGGTTCCAGATAAAAGCCAATTGGATGGAAAAGTTCATAACAGGCAAAGCAAAGTTAGTCATTGAAGATGGCAAACTCAATATAGAAAATATGAAAAAATTGAGGCTGACAGTTGATCAGCTTGAAATGCGAATGAGGCTTCACGGAATCTCCAGCATAAAGGACGTTAAGAATGCAACGATTGAGGCAAACGGCCAATTAGGATATGAATTACATGATGACAAGAAGCCGCTAACCATGGGTGATTTTAAGAAAATGATGAATGTTCCTGCTGCAAATACAATGAATCGGCCTGAACCTGATAAGCAAGATAACATTTTTGAAGAGTTAAAAAACTCTAGTCATTCCGCTAGCCAATTAAAATAGGCTATTTCATTGTAATGAAATAGCCTAAGTGAATTCTTATTGAATATACGAAATGACTGGCAAGCTTTCAACGCCTGATGCATAGTAGTAATTTAAAACACTGAAAAAGTCGATTGCTTTGCCGGTTTTTACATCAACGATTAAAATGTGATCACCATAGTTTTGATCATCTGCATCAAGTCTTCTAGGTGTTTTTTTGCCTAATGTATCAAGAAAAGAGTCATCGTAACCTACCCCTGATTGATACGCTGATACATGATGCATAAACAGCGTCCCTGTATCTAAGTAAACCATCACTGCCGCATTTGAGCTCGCATAACTTGAACGATAAGTAACAGGATCAGAAACATTTTTCACCTTCACATCGGAAATAGAATGGGTGCGCTGATTATACCCGCCGCCATACGAAAAATAATATTCTCTTTCCCAGCTTAATGAAGATGTTTTTGTGCTGGTATTGTACAACAATGTTCCGTTTGCATAGACAGAACCGTCTGCGTACTCAGCAACAAAGGCTTGCAAATTAGAGGTGATCGACTTCACACTTGTGTAATTTGAAGGGTTTTTTGCATTTAACTGAATGTTGTATGAATCTCCCAGCGTTCCTTCAGAATAGACCCGAATCATATAATCGCCGGCCGGAAGCTCTTTTAAAAGCACTAAGTTCCCCGCATCCATTGTAATATTAGTCGGCTGTGCTTCACCCGTATCCCAATTGACAACATACAGTTTTAAATAGTACTGACTGTTGCCAGACAAAATCCGTGTGATCAGAGTTCGATCTGACGCAGTGCTGAAGAAATACATATCGTCAGGGTTATTATCGTTAAGTACAGATGAAGTATCGAATACTTGGTCTTCGGAGTTGTACATGGAAGTTGTTTTAAAAACATTCTCATTGGCAGGCTTCTTCACTTTTATTGTTGCTGCTTTTTTATCCTTTTTAAGGCTCCCTGCATCTGCTTGCTTTAAAGAAACATCCTCCATTTCCTTATGGTTTTTCAATGTTTCCTGCTGTTTCGTGATTGCTTTCTCTTTTGGCACATTTTGCGCTGCAGCAGCATTTGAATTCAGACAAAAGCTAAAGGCCACAATCAAGACAACACACAATAGGGGTAATGAAAATATTTTTTTGTTCTTCATATACAAACTCCTTCCAGGTTTTATACTGTACATATCGGCAGGAAACTCCAACCAGTTTACATTTATGACTCAATGTTCATAATTTGTATATATTTAACTACTCATTCGAAATTTCACCATTTGAAGCAATCAGCTCTTTATACCAATAAAAGCTTTTCTTCCGGATACGGCGCAGATCCTTCAGATCAAATTCATCACGGTTGACGTAAATGAAGCCGTAGCGTTTCGAGCAGCCTTGGTGTGTAGAAATCAAGTCAATGGCTGACCATGGGGAGTAGCCGAACACATCGACGCCGTCTGTGATGGCCCACTGAATTTGTTCGATGTGCTGTTTTAAATAATCAATGCGGTAATCGTCATTGACCGTATCGTTTTCTTCTAGTTGATCGAAGGCGCCAAGCCCGTTTTCTGTGATGATCAGTGGCAGCTGGTAACGGTCATAGATTTCTCTTAGCGTGGAGCGGAAACCGACCGGATCAATCTCCCAGCCGAAGTCATTTTTCTTCAAATGCGGGTTGCTGCTTCCGCGGTAGACGCCAGCTTCTCCCGTTTTCAAATGCTGGTCACCTCCGCGCGCCACTTCGTCCGATCCGTCGCCTTGGCTCGCTGCCGCTGTTTGAGAGGTATAGTAGTTAAAGGCGATAAAATCAGGTTTCGCGGATTGCAGAATCTCCATGTCACCATCTTCAATAACTGGCGTATAGCCTTTTTCTTTCATATAAGCCCACGCCGTCGTATTGTAGCGCCCATGAACTGCCATGTCTAAATAGAGCCAGTTCCGAATCGCATTATAGTTAAAAGCCGCCACAATATCCTCCGGTTTAGAAGACGCCGGGTAGATGAGCGCGATATTCGGAGCAGGGCCGATTTTTGCGCCCGGCAGCATGTCGTGGCAGAGGTTCATGGCTTTTGCCTGCGCCACCAGCATGTGGTGGTTTTGCTGATACAGCTCTTTTTTCGGATTTTTAAGATTCGGATCAAGTGTACCTAAAGCGCTTCCGTGAAGGATCATCATGTTTTGTTCGTTGATGGTCAGCCAGTACTTCACGCGGTCGCCGAAGTGCTCAAACAACACTTTGGAATACCGTTCAAACGCATCTATTGTGGCTCTTTGCGACCAGCCGCCTTTTTTCTGCAGAGCATTCGGCAGATCAAAGTGATACATCGTGACGATCGGCTCAATCTTATATTTGAGCAACTCATCAATCAGATTGCTGTAAAACTCAATTCCCTTTTGATTGATGTCTCCGTCGCCATCAGGAATAATCCGCGTCCATGCGATAGAAAACCGGTACGCTTTAAAGCCCATTTCAGCAAACAAGGCAACGTCTTCTTTATAGCGATGGTAATGGTCGCTGGCGACTTTAAAATCAGTCGTTCCCTCAGGATAGCTGTCACGTGCGTCAATCACTGACGGGCCTTTTCCGTCTTCGTTCCACGCGCCTTCAACTTGATAGGCAGAAGTCGATGCCCCCCACAAAAAATTCTCCGGAAATGCTGCAAGTGTTTTATAGTTCATCGTCTGTTCCTCCAATGGTTTTAGATTAAAGAAAAGATTCTTTCTTCTATTTTGACTTGCTTTTGATCTGTTTGAATGACGTCGGTATATTGATCTGCGTTTGTGATGACGATCGGTGTGTTCATATCAAACCCCGCCTTTAGTAAGTCATCCAGGTCAAATTCAGCAAGCAAATCACCTTGTTTGACTGCTTGTCCTTGCACTACTTTAGGATAAAAGTATTTTCCTTCCAGCTTCACCGTATCAAATCCGAGGTGAATGAGGATTTCCGTTTCCTGATCGGTGACCATGCCGAATGCATGGCCCGTCGGAAAAACGGTTGATATCACGCCATCAGCTGGTGCGACGAGTCTGCCTTTCTCCGGAAAAATCGCTATTCCCTTTCCAAGGGTCTCAGATGCAAACACTTTATCCTTCACTTCTGTTAGCGGAACCACTTTTCCTTCTAACGGACTGCTGATCTCTTCACGCCGGACTGAGGGTACAGGTGGTTCTGCTTTTATTTCTATTTGTTCCGCGGGATCTTCAAACCCGACAATGTACGTTAAGATGATTGATAGAATAAAAGATACCGAGATTCCCAAGATAAAACCGGCAAAGCCCTGTCCGTAGAAAATCGGGATCGTCAATAGACCGGGTGCGCCAGAAGCGATGGCCACGCTGTGAGCCTGTCCGATAATCGCCCCGCCAACAGCAGCACTAATGACACCGCATACAAAAGGTTTTTTCAGCCTGAGCGTCACACCGTAAACGGCTGGTTCTGTGATGCCAAAAATCCCTGTGACAGCGGCGGAACCGGCAAGCGCCTTTAATTTTTTGTTTTTCGTTTTCAGCATGACACCCACAGCAGCTCCTGTTTGTGCAAACACGGCTGCCGCTGTTGCCGGTTTGATCGAATCCTGCCCATTGACCGCAATGTTATTTAAAATGACCGGCACAATCCCCCAGTGGATGCCGAAGATGACAAGAATCTGCCAGAGTGCCGCGATCACGGCACCGGCCAGCATCGGGTTAAAGCTGAAGATTGCCAGAATCGCAGACGCAATGGCATTTCCCGCGTTTACACCAAGCGGGCCGAATACAATTAATGTGAGCGGCACAATGGTTACCAGACAAATCAGCGGGGTGATGAAGGTTTTCACACTGTCATGAATCACCCGGTTCAAATACTTCTCAACGTAACTCATCACAAAAATCGCCAGAATGATCGGGATCACAGTTGACGTATAGTTCATTAACACGACTGGAATGCCGAAAAAGTCCGTTTCTGCATTACCATTCTTCAACTCAATGATCGTTGGATAGATAAGCGCACCCGCAACTGTGACAGAAACAAATAGATTCGCGCCAAATTTCCGGGCAGCAGTAATGGCCAGCAAGAGCGGAAGAAAGTAAAACAGGCTGTCCGCAGCGGCATACAGTATCGTATAAGTGGTTTCCTCTGTTTTGAGCCAGCCGGCATTTGTACATATCATCAGCAGGCCCTTTAAAATTCCCGCTCCCGCCATCACGCCAAGTAAAGGTGTAAAAATGCTCGATACGATATCAACAAGCCGTCCGAACAGATTCCCTTTTTGGGCAGACCGTTCAGCTTGGTCATCATTCAGCAGATTAGACATTCTCCCAATCTCTTGATATACCTCTGAAACGTGATTGCCGATCACGACTTGAAACTGCCCGCCGCTTTCCACTACAGTTACGACATCATCCAAAGCTTCGATTTTATCTTTATCCGCTTTCGACCGATCGTTCAGCGTAAAACGCAGGCGTGTCGCGCAATGTACTAAAGAACGCACATTTTCTTCCCCGCCGACCAGCTGTAAAATCTCTTTTGCCGCTGCTTGAACCCCCATTTTCCTCTCATCCCTTCTGTTAAAAAATAAAAAACCTAAACTACCCCTATCGCAATAGGAACAAGTAGTTTAGGTTTTGCCTGCCTGACCAGTAACAATCCTATGAAACGCCATCATTCGGTTTTTTCTGCGAAACGCCATCATCACCATCCCTCTGAAAAAATAAAAACCTAAATTACCATCAGCACAGACAGAGATCATCCGCACTCATTGTAATTTAGGTTTTGCCTGCTTATCAGTAACAATCCTAACATCATCATATATGAATGTAAGAAAAAATTAACACAAGGAAATGAATATGTCAACGCTTTCATTATGTTTGTTTGACGACCCTTTCTATGTGAATCGTTAAATACAGCAGCTCGTCACTGGTGAGCTTGTGTTCATACTCCTGCTCAATATAAGTTTGGATTTTCTTCGTGCATACATACGCGCGATGATACTTTTCTTTCACCGTCTCCAGCAAAAAATCGTCCTGGCTTTCCATATGTGTGCCGTTAAATAGACGCTGCGCGAAAAACTTTAAGTGGGTGACGAACCGATAATAGTGAAGCGATTCTTCGTTGAATTCAATTTTAAAATGGTATTTTACAATACTCAAAATCTCTTGCATGACTTTTGTAATGTTGATGATATTAGGCATCTCTTCGTTGAGCTCGGCATTTACGATATGCAGGGCAATAAAGCCTGCTTCATCCTCCGGCAGAGACACGCCAGTCTTGTTTTTCACCATCTCCAACGCTTCTTTGCCGATCGCAAACTCATCTTTGTACAGCCGCTTTGTTTCCCACAGCAAGGCGTTTTTGATATCAAGCCCCTTCTGATTGCGCTGGATGGCAAAGTTAATATGGTCGGTCAGCGATACATAGATGCTGTCGTTGAGCTTTTTGCCGAGCTGTAATTTCGCATAGCTGATAATCTCTTCGGATACTTCCATACACTCGATCGGTATATCATACAAAAGGGTTTTGAATTTTTCTGATACATCCTTGTTATCGAGCGTGAACACCTTCTCAATGCGGTCTTCATCGACATCATCGCCGGTCTTTTTCTGGAACGCGAGCCCCCTGCCCATGATGACCAATTCTTTTCCCTGTTCATTGACCACGCTGATCACATTATTGTTGATCACCTTCGCAATTTTCATGACATGTCCCTCCAATCAACTAAGAACAGACTACACCTTGATTGTACATTCTTTTTGTACTAGGTCAATATCATCAGGGAAAGACGGGAACAGGTTAATACAATTCACTCAGCATCGGCTGCCCGGGCTGTTTTTGAAGCATTGTCTCCAGATGGCGTTCAAATGATGCCTTGTCAGCCCCCTGCTTCTTGACAATGCTGTTCATGATTTTGACGCTTTCGGCGCTGTATTGCGTATATTGTTTTTTCAGCTGATCCAGCTGCTGTCTTGTCTTCTTCGCGTTTTTCGATGTGACTTGGCTGATAAGTTTGATCATGCTTTCTGTGACCTCAAAAAAAGCGGTTCTATTCTCTTTCAGCTGTTGCATTTCGTTGTGGCTCATTTCTTGATTGTGGGTTTTTTGGAGCAAAGCAACTGCCTCGTTGTTTTGCTTTTTGAGCTGTTTATTTTC
This sequence comes from Bacillus sp. LR_5, assembly GCF_042709275.1. Classification (NCBI taxonomy): domain Bacteria; kingdom Bacillati; phylum Bacillota; class Bacilli; order Caryophanales; family Bacillaceae; genus Bacillus; species Bacillus sp. LR_5. The sequence continues at coordinate 19,192 of NZ_JAVAXX010000027.1, forward strand.
AAATTGAATCGATTCAAGGTTCTCCTTCGCAATGTCTGCTTCTCCTTCAGTCATGCTGCTCCGGACGAAGTATTCAGGATTGCCGATTCCATAATCAAATGCTTCGCTTACACGTATCATGGAACTGAATACAATGGCCAGCTGCATATCGTTTGGGAGTGTCTGGAAGTCCTGCTTATTCTTATTGCTCATCGGTTTGACTGTGGTTTGTTTTACTGTCTCTTGATCACGATCTGCAAACGTCTGAGCCTCATCTTCACTTTCGCATGCGCTCATCACAAAAACTGTGACCAGCAGGCTTATACACAAGCCTATTCGCCTCATGCTCAGTCTCCTCTCCGCTGCACCTCTTCTGGAAAATACGGCAAAATATAGATAAATGGTACCAGATACACCTATGCCCATCAATAAACCAAAAGTATGATTTGAAGCACAAAAACATAAATATTTTGTAAAAATTGACGTTCATTCCATTCTTTTCAGGCCCATTTCTCGTACAATAGAAGTATCGTTACCGGAGGAGGGCGCTGATGATGAAACGTTTTACGAAACAAGAAAACAGCTGGGTTTTATATGACTGGGCAAATTCTGCTTACTCGATTGTCGTAACCACCGCGGTATTTCCGTTATTTTATAAATCAGCGGTTGCGGAAAGCGGTATCGGCGCCGCTCAATCGACTGCCTATTTAGGCTATACCATTGCGATTTCAACGTTTATCCTTGCCATGCTCGGGCCGATTTTAGGCACGATCGCCGACTATGAAGGGTGCAAAAAACGGTTCTTTGGTTTCTTTGTGTCAGCCGGTGTTGCCAGCACCGCGATGCTTGCCTTTATCCCGAGTGAACATTGGCTGCTTTTATTGCTGTTTTATACCATATCGGCTATCGGTTTTTCCGGCGCCAACGTGTTTTATGATGCCTTTCTCGTTGACGTCACTTCAGAAAAACGGATGAATATCATCTCTGCACGGGGTTTTGGCTTAGGGTACATTGGAAGCACGATTCCATTTATCATCAGCATTGCTGCCATCCTGCTTGCACAAGCTGAAACGATTCCGATGTCTGTATCGGCCGCAAGCCAGCTGTCTTTTTTCATAACGGCTGCCTGGTGGGGGCTGTTTACCATCCCGATGCTGAAACATGTCCATCAGCGCTATTACATCAAAAGAGAACCTCATATCGTCATCAACAGCTTCAAACGGCTCGGCCAAACGGTGAAACGGATTAGGCAGTACCGGGCGCTGTTCCTCTTTTTGCTTGCTTATTTCTTTTATATCGACGGAGTCGGCACTATTATTACGATGTCGACATCCTATGGATCTGATTTAGGGATCAGCCCCACAAGCCTCCTGATCATCCTGTTTGTCACCCAGGTCGTCGCCGCGCCGTTTTCCATTGTATACGGAAAACTGGCAGAACGCTTTACGGGGAAGACAATGCTGTACGTCGGGATCGTTATTTATATGATTGTCTGCGTGTACGCCTACTTTCTGGAGACAACGCTTGATTTCTGGATACTGGCCATGCTTGTCGCCACCTCTCAGGGCGGCATTCAAGCCCTCAGCCGTTCTTATTTCGCCAAGCTCGTGCCAAAGCGCCACGCCAATGAATTCTTCGGCTTCTACAACATTTTCGGGAAATTCGCTTCGATTATGGGACCGCTGCTCATCGCCGTTACCGCCCAGCTGACCGGGAAATCCTCGACTGCAGTGTTCAGCCTGATTGTTCTTTTTATAATCGGCATTGTGATTCTCACGTTCGTTCCGGAGGAAAACCGTGCCGATGTCAGTAAACACCAAAATGACCTGCCCCTTTAATTGGAGCAGGTCATTCATCATTTATTCGCTTTATTCACCTTCAGCTTTTTCCCTTTGACGGTTGTGTTCTTCATCACTTTGAGAACATGAGGGCCCTTTCCGTTTAAAATCTCCACGTAAGAGGCGTTATCCATGATCGTGATAATGCCGATGTCATCAGCTGACACACCGTCAATTTTGGCAATCGTTCCTACAAAATCAATGGCTCTGATTTTCTTTTTCTTTCCGCCGTTAAAATACAGCTTCATAATGTCTTTATTCAGCTCTTCGCTTTTATCCTTTTTGAATTCCGGACGGTCATTCAATTTAGATAGAAAATCAGGTTTCTTCTTGGCCACTTCTTCTTGAGAAGGGGCTTCTATTTTTTGAATCTCAAACCCGATATATTCTTCAATGTCGGCTAAAAACCGTTTTTCGAAGGCAGTGACAAACGAAATGGCCTTTCCTTTGTTCCCTGCGCGCCCTGTCCGGCCCGTGCGGTGGACGTAGCTTTCCTTTTCAAGCGGCAGATCATAGTTAATGACAAGGGAGATATTTTCAATATCGATCCCGCGCGCGGCGACATCTGTCGCGACTAGGTACCGATACTCGCCCCGTTTAAATTCATTCATGACGTCGAAACGGTCTTCCTGAATCATTCCGCCGTGAATTTTATCGCATGGATATCCTAAGTCATCCAATTCATCGGTCAGCTGATTGACATGCTCTTTCGTCCGGCAGAAAATGATGGAGCTGTCGGGATTCTCCGTCATCAGTACATCTTTCAGCAAAGAAAACTTATTCTCTTCTCTTACCTGAATCACCGCATGATCAATATTCCTTGTGGTTAGGCCGGCCGCTTTGATTTCGATATGCTCCGGGTTTTGCATATATTGACGGCTCAATTTCTCAATATCCTCCGGCAGTGTCGCCGAAAACAGCATCGTCGTGCGCTCAGTCGGCAGATGCTTGATAATCGCCTCCACTTGCTCGATAAAGCCCATATTCAGCATCTCATCGGCTTCATCAATGACCAAATAGGAGAGACGGTCTAACGGCAGCGTGCCCTTTTCGATATGATCCAGTACACGTCCCGGCGTGCCGACAACAATGTGGCTTTTTTGTTTAAGCTCAGCTTTTTGTTTGTCAAAGGATGATTTTCCAAACACAGCTGTCGCTTTGATTCGTTTAAATCGTCCGATGTTCGTGATATCCTCTTTTACTTGTACGGCAAGCTCACGGGTCGGTGTTAAAATAAGCGCCTGCGGCTTGTTTTCATCCCAATCCGCCAGCTCACAGAGAGGAATCCCAAACGAAGCCGTTTTCCCGCTTCCCGTCTGTGATTTGACGACAAGATCTTTTCGTTCAAGGGCGGCGGGGATCACGCTCTGCTGCACCTTGGTCGGTTCTGTATATCCTAGCCCTTCTAATGCTCGTAAAATGTCATGACTGATTTGATAGTTTTTAAAATGACTCATGTATAAACTCCTGTCTCTTGCAGATGTTCTCATTATACTCTAATTGGCGAAGGCATATGTGTTTTGTCGAAAAATGACGTATTAAAAGCCATCGATTCCCTGGCGTTTTAACTCCTGAACAGCTAGTCGCGCCAGTGCGTCGGCTCCCGCGCGGTTTGGATGCAGCGTATCTCCGTCCATGTATAATGCGAGTGTTTTTTCCGGGCCGATTGATGTAAAGTAAGCCGAGCTGAGAACATTTAAGTCAATGAGGTGTGTTTTTTCCTCTTCGGCCAAAGCCAAAATAGAAGCCCTGTACCATCGGTTTACAGACGAATGGATGCTTTCAGAAGTAAAATCTGTCGCCCGTCCCTGGGGTGTTGAAAGAATGACTTCCGCACCCTTTGCTTTCACCTGGCGGATCATATCACGCATAATCTCCTTAAACTCCGCTTCCGATTCATTATGCTTCGGATTTGTGTCATTAATGCCAAGCTGCAACATAAAATAATCCCCCGGCTTAATATACTTCAAGATCGCCTCCAGCTGTCCATCATTTCGAAACCCTCTCGCAATCTGCCCGCCGGACGCCATGTTTCTCACTTGGAAGGTGTGTTTGTCGATATAGTGAGGCAGCATCTGCCCCCAGCCCGCCTGCTTGCTGCTGTTGAGCGGATAATAATTGCACACCGTCGAATCGCCGCCGACATAAATGGTTCGATTCGTCACAGGCTGATCAGACAATTTCTTGATTTTCAAAGCGCTGAGCGTAAAAGCGGTGCCTGCCTTCCCCTCTGTCACCAGCAGATTCAGCTGCCCGTCGGTGACAGGAATTTGGAACGTATCCTCCGCACCGTCCCCCGTCATATTGATGACCTGAAACACACCCTCCGCCGCCACACTGGCCCTTGCCGTATTGCCAAGCGTCACCTTTACCTCATAAAGGCCGTTCGGAAGATCCACATGAAACGTGTTGTCGCTTTTCGTCCCATACGCCAAAAACTGAACCGCATCACTCTTCACACCAGTCCCGGATGCCGCCACATCCTTCATATTCTCCGGTGTTTGAAAACCGTAACCCTTTGACCGGTCATACCGATCAGACGCCCTGACACCAATGTAACCAGGCTCAACCGAACCGCTCCCAAAGTCAAACTGATACACCTTCGGCTCCGCCGCCTTCACACTCTCAATCCCGCCGAAACACAGCATCAGCATCATCACAAAACCCGCAGCCATCCATTTTTTCATCAAGAAACCCCCTCTATGAAAACGTATACATTAATGCATACTCGGTGATTGTTTCTTTATGATGACTGAATGCAGAAAAAAATGGCGTTGAAAAATAAAATTGATGTGCCATATTTAAAAAGGGGGGTCTCAAGCAAAAAAGGGGAAAATCAGTGTGACTTCTTGTCACACTTGATCACATCCCATCCTCCGCAATAGAAACTCATTTGGTTTTCTTGATCATACACATAATAACGGAGTCTTTCCCATTGATCGTCAGTCGGTAAAATGTCCAATTCAATCCCATCGATGGATTCAAGATCATCCAGCTTCGATGCACTGATGTCTTCAAACCGCAGATGAATGTCACAGGTTTGAGTTGATAGTTTTAATTCAAACACAGGAATTTGAATATAACGTTCATCTGCTTTCATATAGAAAGTAAATTCGTTTAATGTAAATGGGCCTGTATCCGAATGAGAAAGATGCTTTTTCACTTTCTCATATTGTGTGATATTCAAATGGATTCCCCCTATTTTTATGAGTGATGGCTAACCATATAAATGTCCACAGCATCGAAATCAAACCACATGATCCGTTCGCCTGAGTCCGTTAGGCATTGGAGTTTGCCTTCGGAAAAATAGTTTTTATCCGGTTGAGGATCAGTGATCAGAAAAACATCATCATTGATGGAAGCTAACAGAAAGAGAAAATCTGCAATGTCCCGGTCTGCTTCATGTACTACGCATTGGAAATGAAATTGCCTTTTCGCCAGCTTCGTCACTTTGTAAGCATAGCCTTTGACAAACTCTGACAGGTCTTCTATAAATGAACCAGTCGTTATCACCTGTATCATGATTCGCTCATAGGTAAGCCCTTGCCAAAAACGATAAAACGACTCTGCATCTTTAAGTTCGCATGACGTAACGATTTGGTCAGGTTTAAGATCAACCATGTCCAAATTGCCGATACTGCTTATAGAGGTTTTTTCCATAAAACCTTCCCCCCTTATCAGTTGGATAGCGCAACGTAAATCTCTTGTCTGATTTGTTCATACAAGAAAATGTGATGATACAGTTCGTTATCGTTTTCGATCATGTCCGGTGGTATTTCAGGATACAACTCAAAAAAACTTTTCTCCAACGAACGCCGCTGATGCCGGGGCATCCTTTTATTCGCCAGCACATAATCCAAACTGCCGGCAACAAGCATAAAAAACTCATGTATTTCCGCTTCAAAGCCGTACATTTCATCAGGGTACGGCTTGTCCTCAAGCTCTCGCTGCCTCTTTCTCAGCTTTTGAAGCACGCTGATCCTCCCCTTTCCCTACTCATCTTCCACCACCTTATATTGCCGGCAATATAAGCGGAATGTCTGCTCTTCCCATTCTTCCACAAGGTACGTGCCTTGTGGTTGCGTTTCAATATGGAGAAGTCCATCTGATAGATCCGATAGGGTTTCGATTTCTCGTATCGTAATGGCTGAAACGTCTTTGAATATGACAAACAATCGTACGTGAATGATAAACAGCTGCTAACTCAATCGTATAAATGGCACCAAGAACGTTATCTGTTTCCCGATAAAAACGCCATTTCTTGATATGCTGAAACAAAATAGGAGTAGCTCCTGAAATACTCGACTCATCTGCCAATTTCGATTCCTCCGTTGATGGCTTCCCTATGCTTCATACTCACTTACATTATGAAAGACACATGTTCAATGACAAACTCATCTATCTTGAAACAGGATAGGCGGATAGTTATCTATCGCCTCCAACAGCTCGTCACCAAATACAGTGATTGTACGTTTCCACGGGTCTCCCAAAAGTCCCCAAGAGATATCCTGATGATAGAAGAAATAATAGTCTCCGTTTGGAAATACCGGAACAGGCCATTCGCCAAATTCATCCTTAGGCATTGTTAGATGAGGACTAAAGATATATCCATCATGCTGATCTAATGCGTATATCACATCGTGCTTTCCCGTACACGATTGAAATGCTTTTAAAATAGAAGTCTCTAAATCACTCAGCACTTCGCTCACATCATTATGACCAGCTTTACTGCTCATCCCGCTTGAGATATCAAACACTCGATATGGATCAGGCGGGATGATGTGATGACATCTGCTTCCGGGCTTCCATTTTATGAGCTGATTCACTTCTGACCAGATGCGGTCTAGTTTTGTCTGACTTAAAGCGCGTCAATTCATCATAATCTCATCAACACCTTATTGGATATCCTTCTTATAAATACCAGAAGAGTTCACTGCGTAAACAGCGTTACTTGTCAGTTTCAGCTTCTATAGCAATCAGCATGCTGTTCATATTTATAAGAAAATTAGCGTTTGAATAGTAGTGTTCAATTTTAGAATTCGAAAGGTTTCCGATCCCTTCTGGGTGATAACTGAACTCAAATATTTGCCAATTATATTATTCTGGAACAATTTTTTCTAATCTCATGTCGCCAATATCTGCACTAAAATAAATAGAAGCAACATTTTGAAATAAAATTTTATGCGTATATTCTCCTTCACCTTCAAAAACCTTAATATCAAGTGAGAGTTCTTTTTTAAACACATTAAAATCTAAAAAGAAGGACACTGCATCCCCCATCTATGTAATCTACCCATTCATTAATTGTTTTGTACATTGTCATCTCCTACCTCTTTTTAATCAATAACGCCTTACCACCAAGCAGAATAAACAAATTACCCCATATATTGTTTGATCCAATCATTTAAATCATCTGTTGAATGCAAATAAGTTTCAGGAGAATCTTTCAAGTCGATCCCACAAAGAAGGATTAACATATCCCAGACTCTATCGTCTTCTACTTCGGAGTCATCCGCATAAACATAAGTGCCCGCCCAATCCGACACTTCTTCTCTTGTTGTTTGTCCATTTAAGACACTTTTGATTTTATTTATACATTCTATTAGCTTTGGCTCGCTCAATTTGATCACCACGGATTCAAGTACTAAATGATTTGTTATTAGTATGCAAAGCACCGTACTGATATTTAGATATTGAAGCTTTTTCAGTAAAAGATATGTTCCAAAAGGTTTCCAATCTACCAATAAACAAGCTCACAGCCATATTCCGTGTGCAATACACATAATCCAAACTGACCCTTAGGCTCAACCAAAATAAAACTATGATTGAGAAGCCCTGCGTCGAACCCAATACATTCCAATATGCCGTCAAGGTGCTCGAGACATTTTCCAAAGGTACAAACTAACGCACCAATTTCGCTGCTGTGTTGATGATACAGCAGCACGGGCCGGTCATGATAAGCAACATAGGACTGAGATGAGATGTTTTCAAGATCAGCTGTTTCGCTTCCGTTTTTCCGGGAACATCAACCTCACGGATGTTGGCTGATATTGAATTTGATAAAACCAGCTCAAGCAATTGCTTGCTTTACGCCAGATCAGCAAAGCGATAACTGAAACCTTTTTCTGCACAAGGGACTAGTTTTTCTTTGATTTCGCTCATCAACAAACGTCTTTTATTCTCGGCGAGTTTTTCGATTAATTTTTTTTTTTGCATGAGCCGCATTCCCTCCGCCGTCAATTTCTCAAGTTCTTTTAAATTGATTCATCATTCTCTTGTTTTCTTTGTCATTTATCATTCAGATTTGTTCTAAAAAAAAGCTTGTATCACTTATTGATACAAGCTTCATATTCTACTATTTAAAACTCACCCAGCGGATTTTCCCCAAAACGCTCCCACAGTTTTGGAAACCTTTGAGGCAAATCTTCCTCTTCCCAATCCAATTCAATACCGTCCGATTCGGCAAGTCCCTTTTGTTCAAGCGCATCTAAAAGCTCGTCGTGTACTTCATCATCCCATTCATCGTCGCCAGTCTTCATATATGTCAACGCCTCAATTGCCACTGACAGCAAGTCTTCATTTTGTGGATAGCCTTCCTCGTCAAGCGTTTCCTCCGTGATGTATGCTGCCAAATACTCGTGATCATCCAGCACTTTTTCGAATGTCTCTTTGCCCTGGGCAATCAGCCATCCGCGGAAATAATCAAATGTATCGTCCGAACAACCGTCCATTAGGATGTATGCTGCCGCCCATAGTGAGGACAGATAGCTTTTTTGCATGAATGTCTGAAGCATAAATTCAAAATCAACGATCTCATTGATTTCTTTTTTCAATAATGCATCACGCAGCCACTCATTAGGTTCTTCCTGGCTGCCAGCTTGGTCAATAAGCTGCCAAAAAGATGTTTCATTCATTTGTTTTTCCCCCCTCTGATATCCCTCTTATAGATCCCTGAGTCTGATAGTGCATAAATAGCATTACTTGTTAGTTTCAGCTGTTGTATGGAGAGCTCCCGCCCGTCTTGATCACAGCATTTCATCTCTTGCACCGGCATACTGACATCAGCCGGAAGGAGGGACAGTGAATGTTCATCTTTGCATATCCAAAACCCGTCATCTGAAATTGCTAGCTGGTCATATACCCCCGAACATTCTTTATCAGAAACAATCCACACTCGTTTCACGTCGTTCTCATCAAATGCGGCAATGACTGTATAAGAGTAATACAGCATGTATATCAGTCCATCTTTTTCTGCAAGTGCATAGCAGTCATCTACCACGGGCGCATATATTTCTGAAAGCTGTTGATCAATGTGAGTTTCCTTTAGTTGTCCGTCTAAAGTGAAGCACAGCACACTTTGTCCACTGGGGTTTTCGTCATCATAAATACCTTCATCACTTAAACCGACCCATAGGTTTTGTTTCTCATCCAGAAGGCTGCATGAAGTCCCTGAAGGCAAGTAATAATCACTTTTCACTCTTCCCTCTTCTGAAAAAACCTTTACCTTTGGCTCGTACGATTCGTAATAAACGAAGACATAGCCATCTGCACATTGTTGGAAGAGCTGAATATCGCTATATGCAATCTGCTCTTTCACTTTAAAATCCCGAACATCACCGGAAGGATCATAGATTGAAACAGTGATATCACCTTTCTCACCTTTTCCAATGTAGACACGCCCCTGTGTATCAGCATGGAAAAAACAACCTTGGGTGTCCGTGTTGATGATTTTATTCATTTTTAATTTTTTCATTGGTTATGCTCCCAGATTAGAAAGGGTGAGATATGTTTTCTTACTCGTTAACCTTATACGCATAAAATTGTTTTGAATCAAAAGAAACAGACTCAGCCTCTACAGCTATCAATCTTCTGTTTATGTCAATGAGAAAATTTGCATTTGATTGATACTCTGGAATTACAGGATTTGATAGGTTTCCGATTCCTTCCGGATGATAACTAATCTCGAAAATTTGCCAATTGAACTCCTCCGGAATAGCCCTTTCCAACCGAATATCCCCATCACCTCCATTAAAATAAACAGAAGCTACATTTTGAAATATAATATTATGTGTATATTCAGCTTTATTTTGAACAACCTGAATCTCAAGTAAGAGTTCTTTTTTAAAGAACTGATAATCGACCTTTAAAACATTGCAACCCCCGTCAATATAATCTATCCATTGTTCAATTTTTTTGTACATTGTCATTTCCTGATCAATTGATCCCAGCAGCATTTAATTTTGCAAATATTCTTCGAGATTCCCTATATACCTCCCCGAACTAAAATCATCAAACTTTCTGAGTTTAAAACAAGGAAAGTGATGTTCAGCGATATTTGCGACTGTAACTTCTTTTTTAGTTTCTTCTACGAAAATCCAATTGTCTATAGATTCTTCTTTCCACTGCCTAGGCAGCTTCATAGAAAGTGCTGCTCCAATATTCAAATGGCAATACGTTTTCAGGACTTCCGTAAACCGATCAGTATCAATAATAAGGGAATTTTTGGTACTTTGATTGATTTCATCGTTTACATAAAAAGTAAATTCGTAGTCGCATTCATACGATTCTAATTCAATATACACTGATTGGTTAAGGTTAATAGATGAGAAATCAGCTCCTTCTTCATTGCCGTCTACTTGACTTAATACTTCATCAATTTTCCCAATATCATGCTCACTGAAAATCATCCGAAATTGTGATGGAAACTCTTCTAGGAAATACAGAAATTGCTTAATATCTGCCTGTTTTATCTTCATCACACCATAAAATTCACAAGTATTGATAGATTGAAACTTATGTTCTCTTCCTTTTTCACCCGTCATACATTCAAACTCACTCTGCACCACTCTCCATAATTTACGGTATTGCTGTACTCTAGAAATGGGCGACTCATAACTGACGATGCAGAGAAAGTAGCAGTGATAATGAGAAGGAACTAAATTTTCAATTAAACGCTCGGCTTCCCCCATATATTTCTCTTTGTCTTTGTTATCAAAAATTCTCGTCCCATGTAAACAGATTAAATTGTTTTTGCGTTCATGGAGCCTGCTAGTCCAAATCGGCAATGCATTTCCTCCTTCAAGGAATTCCTCCCATTAGTTAATAATTATAATGATTTTTTCTATCGTCATTATAATGTCTACCTCTATTTTGTGGTGAGCCTTTACCATAATAGTGTCCTGCCGGGTGCCAAAGTATTTTTCTAGCATACTTTCCTTTCCCATATATATAAGTCTTTCCAGGTATAATTTTACCTCTCTTATCTCTTGCCCTTGTCACTTTAGTTGGCTGTGCACTCACTGGAATACCCATTCTTCTTTTCGCTTCACGAAAAGCGCCTCTTCTCCCTGCCCCCTTAGGAGAAAGATTATGACTTTTTGTTTGTTTATAGTAACCTTTGGTTCCTTTAACTTTTTTAGCAAATCTATAAACTCTCTTAGCACCCTTAAATATCTTCCCAGGCCCAAAGTTAGAAGCAGCCGCCCAAGCAGCGCCTTTCCATCCTTTTCCTGATTTATATGCCTTATACCCATCATAGGCTGCAAACCCGGCATTTACCACAAGCCAAACCCAATGACCATCCGGATCAACATTCATCACCGGGTTATTATTTCCATAAGCATAGCCATTCTGATCCAATGAGTCTCCGTCGCTGCCCGGGTCTGGGTCGAGCGATAGGAACACGCCGTTTCTTGGCTCGTAGTAGCGGGCCATGAGATAGTACAGGCCGGTTTCTTCGTCGTATTGGTAGCCTGCGTATCGGTAGCGGTTGTCTTTTACTTCATCGTTTGCTTCGGTTTTTGTTGGATTTCCCCATGCGTCATATTGATACTTGGCAACGGTTTTCCCAGTGCTGTCTGAGATCGCGATGACGTCGCCGTGTGCGTTGTAGTGATAGAAATATTTCTTGCCATTCTCTGTGTAGGATAACAGCTGGCCGCTGTCACCGTACGTGTACGATTTTGTGACATTGTTGTCCGCGTCTGTTTCATACAAGACGTTCAAACTGTCTCCGTCATAGAAGTAGTTCGTGACGTTTCCGTTGACGGTTTTTTGGATTCTGTTTCCTTTTTCGTCATACTTATATGTTGCGAATGGCTTGTCTTCGCCCTTTTTTGTAACGGCGGTCAGGTTATCTTCTGCATCCCACGTATATGTGAATTTGCCGTCGGATGTACGGTTGCCGTTTTTATCGTAAGAGATGCTTTCATCATTGACTTTTGTCAGCTGATTCATGATGTTGAAGGAAGCATTCACCGTTTTGCTTGAACCGTTTTTTACAGTTGTAACGGTTTTCCGGTTTCCGAATCCATCGTATGTGTATTCAATGACAGTGCCGTCTTCGTGGGTTTCTTTGACAAGCTGATTCAGCTTTCCATACTCATACTTCACCTTACCGCTTGCTGAGCTGTTAATCGTTGTGCGGTTTCCGTTGGCGTCGTATTCATAGCTTTCCGTCAGAATGCTTCCGCCGTTTTTGTCGCCGATATGCAGCGAGCTTACAAGGTTTCTTTCGTCATAAGAAAAACTTGTTCCGCCGCCGTTGCCCGTAATAAAGGTTTGGACGTTGCCATTTTCATCATAATCAAATGAATAAGAAGATGTAGTGTCTTTCATCTCAATCATTTGATCCAGCTTGTTATACGTAAATTGATTCGTTCCTTTTTGATCCCCATGGCTCCACGAGAAGGTTTTCAGCTTATCGGAGTCACTAGGATATGTCCAAGTTTGGCTGCCGCCGCGGTCGGTCAATTCGGTTAAACGGTTTTTGTTGTCAAATGTCCGTTTCTTTGTGGTGTTCTGCTCTTTATTGACGACCGATGTTTCATTTCCATTTTTGTCATACGTGAAATTGTACTTTTCTGTACCGTTATACGACTTTGATTTCACCCGGTCTGTTCCATCATAGGAAAGAGACACTTCGTTGCCATTTGGTGAAATGGTTTTGGTCAGGTTGCTGTTGGCATCATATTCGCTTGCTAACACATTGCCCAGAGGGTCAGTTGTTTTGACAAGCTTGCCCATGACATCATATTCGTATTTATAGGTTTGATCTGCTCCCGCCCGGATGGTTTTGCTTACCTCATTGCCTTCCTTATCATAGCTGTGAAGGATAGAAGTGCCGTTGGAGAGCGTCATGTTTGTCAATTGGTCTGCCTGATCATACGTATAGGTTGTTTTTTCACCTTTTGCATCCGTTTCAGCTGTTTTCTTACCAGTTTCATCGTAATCAGTTGAAGTGGCGTAACCTAGTTCGTCCTCTTCCTTGGTCACATAGTTACCATTACTGTCATACGTGCTTTTTGTCAGAAGGCTTCCTTCAATCAGGCGGATATCATCAAACCAGACTGTTCCTGTCGCACTCTTTTGGAACAGAATGCTGATATCGACTTTATTGATCGGCTTTGTTTTTGGTATAACGATAGCTGCCCGGTTCCATTCCTGTGTTCCAGAAGGGAATTTGGCATTGTATACACCTGTGCTGCCGTCCGCGTAAGTGACATTAGCCTGCAGAGAATAGTCTTTTTCATCTGTAAATTTGACGCTGCTGGCTTTCGACATTCCTGTCAGTGTGAGATAAACTGGTTTGTCGTTTGCGCTTTGCCCTAAGACAACGGTTTGTTTTGTTACTGATCCGGCTTGGGACGCACTGGTCCGGGCAGCTTTTAATGATATGTCATCATTAAAGCCTTCCTCAGAATCAACGGAGGCCCCGCTTACATTCCAGTTTTCCGTTGCTGCTGTGAAACTGCTGTTTTGAACTGGGTTATAGCTTGACGAAACTTCGCCTTTTTCCAGCTGGACTTCATCAAACCATGCTTTTCCTTTGCCATCTTTATCTCTATGATCGACTTCCATGTACACAACAGCTTTTCCTGCATTTGCCGGAGTCGTAAAAGTGATTTGCCGTTTTGTCCAGTCATTTTTTCCGGCTAATGCACTGTATTCATTGTGAATCCATTGAATTCGTTTTTGATCTTTGTCTCGCAAATCAATGTTAAAGTAAGCTCTTGATTTCGCTAGATCTGTTTTGATTTTCCCACTTAATGTATAGGTTGTATTCGGCTCCAGCTCAACTGTTTGTGTCGCTGAGGAATATCCGTGATCTGTTCCGGCAGACGTTGATTGGCTCAAGACTTCCAATGCCTTTGATCCGGAAAGAACCCCGCTTTTATCGGCAATCACTGAGATTTTGCCGCTGTCTTTAGATGCAGTCAGATTCCAGCCGGATTTTTGCGCTTCAAAGCTTCCGTCTTTCAAAATATTAGTTGAAGCTGATAAATCTTTACTGGATTGAATCTGGTTTCCATATTTATCATAAACAGCTGCTGAAGATGATTTTCCGCTCTGATCGGTTTCGGATACAGCATCCAGTCCGTCATAAGCAATATCCGTGACATTGCCCTCGGTATCCTTCATCTTTGTGACGTCGTTGTTTTTGTTGTATTCGTATGTCTCAGTTCCATACGCGTCTTTAACGGATGTAACGTTGCCATCTTTGTCATATTGATAGCTTTCCGTTGCTTTTCCGGTTCCGACGTCGTTTGGATCTACATCTTCTACGACATTATTGCCTTCATATTTTGTATTTGTTGTAATTTTTAGCCCTTCCGCATCATCAATAACCTGAATGGGATTTCCCGCTTCATTATAGCCATACTGTACTTTCCGGCCATTTGGCTGTGTCATAAGAAGCGTCTTTTTATCAGCATCATAGCTATAGACATATGTTTCTTTTTTAGCGTTGATCGCTTTTTCGAGACGGTGTCCGCTATACTGATATTCGGTAAAGACAGGCTTTGCTTCGTTGCTGTTGGCTGAATATTGTTTGACAAGACGCCCTTCCGCATCATAGTCAAAGCTTGTGACAGTCCCATCTGTATCCGTGACTTTCTTCAGCAAATCACTCTCATATGAGTAGGTTACTTTCTTATTCTTAGGTCCGGTGATGGAGGTCACATGGCCATTTTCGTCATATGTGAATGTGAGCTTGCGGCCTGATGCGTCTGTAATGGCTGTCAGTTGATTTTTGTCATTGTAAGTATAGACAGTTGCATTGTTGTGGCCATCCACTACCTTTTGGAGTTTGCCGCCTTTTTTATTGAAATAAGCGTTGGTTTGATCCTTTGTTTTTAATATGAACTGATCAGCTGTTTCTGTTAATTCAAGATATACACCGGTCGGCGGCTGATATGTGCCATCGGCTTTTTTCGTAAATCGATGGGTCGTAGCGTCTTCATCGATGTACATTGCCCCGCCATCCGTCGAGATGACAGATGTTTCTGCATCAGCATACCAGCCTTGCCCAAATAAATGATCAGAGGTGTCAAGACTGTTGTAGGTTCTCGATAAGCCAAGTCCCGGTCCGCGTCCGTCAATTGACAGGTCTTCTTCATTCACAATAACATTGCCTGTCGCACCATTTAACTGGCCGCTTGGGATATCAATGATAGACCAGTATTCTTCTGTTCCAAGGAATTCTGCGCCTTCATGGAACGTTGGGTTAAAGGGTGCCGTCGGAATCGTTTCACCATTTGCATTATAGGCGGAAAGCGTGAAAGAATAATTCTTCTTCCCTTTGTAATTCCCATTTGCATTGTTATAGACAGGTGATGGATCGAGTGCCAATTCACGGCCCTTTCCGTCTGTATGCAGCTTATAGCTTCCGGCTTTTATTTCCTCAGGCGTCGGCCAGATGTTTTTATTTTGGGTTGTCCAATGATCCACGTCACCAACATCATAGGACTGATATTCTTTCCCGTTATAGATGTTAATTTTATAGCCTTTCGCATTTTGAACCTTTTCCCATATCAAATTCACATAGCCCGTTTGGCTCGATTTTGTGTTTGTATACAAATAGCCAGTTAAATTCTTTGGCTTAGCGATATCAGGAAGTGTCGGATTAGCAGCCGGTGATGCAATGGCTTCGCCGTCTTTGTTATAGGCGATTATTTTAAATGAGTAATTTTTTTTGGCTCCGTCTCCTCCGGCGTTTTTATAAGTTGGGCCAGGATTGATCGGCAGCTCTGCTCCGTTTCCGTCCTTTAAATGAAGAGCATATTTTCCCGCTTTGATTTCTGCACTTGTCGGCCAGATCTTTTTCCCCTTGGTGGTCCAAGACGTCTGATTTCCCAGATCAAGTGTCTCAAAGCCTTTCCCATTGAATACCTGAATTTTATAGCCGGTGGCTCCTGATACAGCTTTCCAAGAAAGATCAAAATATCCTGTGGCATTTCCATTATTATAGCCCTTGGTTGACGGTGCTTGTGCTTTTCCTACATTAGGGATAACGGGCTTTGCCGGTGCGGACATCGCTCCTTCACCTTGGTCAAATATCGCACTGACGCCAATCCAATAGTTTTTGCTTGTGGCATAGCTTCCGCCAGAATTCTTATAGACCGGGGATGGGTCTAGTGCCAATTCGGCTCCGTCCTTGCCGTCCACATGCAGTTTATATCGCTTGGAAGCAATTTCTGCGCTCGTAGGCCAGATCTTTTTTCCTTTAGTGCTCCACGATGTGACGTTGCCTGCAGAGATCGCTTGATACTCTTTACCATTGTAAATCCATACTTTATATCCTTTCGCACCTTCAACCTTTTTCCAGCTGATATCAAAATAACCAGTGGAGTCTCCGTTGTGATACGCTTTAATGGAAGGGGTGTTTCCCTTTGGTATGGTATACGTCACTTCAATATACGGTTTATTGGCGGAGTTCGCTGAAGAAATTAGTTTTTTCCAGTATTCCTTACCGTTTCCGTTTGTATGAAGCTTAAACCCATAGTTGGCCCCGCCGGAGTTCCATGACTTTACAGCAGCGGTCACATCATAACTCGCCCACTGTCCTTTATGGACGTCGACTTTTCCGATATTTTTAGATGCCGGTTTGGTGTTCCATGTCACTTTTGCATTATCATAATTGCTGTTGACCGTATCCAGCCAAAGACCGGTTGCCTTTGTTCCATAATAGGAATGGGCAACATAAGTTTTTAATGTAGCCTTGGTGACAGTCATATTTTGAATCGGTTTTAAGTTATTAAATTTCATGAACGCATAGTTTGTGCCTGTTGTTTTGTCATAGTATCCCGTTTTCAGCACATAAGACTTTAAATTAGCATCCCATTTTTGTGAGGAGGCCGAATAGTTCGTCGTCGGATAGGCACTCATGACAAACGTATCTGATGATACAGATAAAGATGTTGACGGGTCGATAGATACTGGATATACGCGTTCCGGGTCTTTCAGCCAGTTCTCGTCTGCTGTGAGGTGAAGCAAATACCCTTCTTCATTCTTTTCCAGCTTATAGCTGACTTTGTCTGACCGTTCAACCTCGCCAGAAAGCTCATCTAACTTTGAATCCGTCATAAAAGGTTTAGGCACAGAAAAAACAACTTTTCCTTTTTCATCAGAAAAATCAATGGATCCATCCTCTTGTTCTTTAGCCTGCAAATCGGTTTTTACCTGAAATGTAAATGTATTGTATCCATCATACTGATGAAGGACTAAATCTTCTTTTATGTTTTCGTTGAATGTGAAAGTCTGAAGATCAATATTCGGAAAAACATCCGGATAAACAATCTCATTACTGTCAGTCTTATAATCTGCTGAGGTATCTTTCGGAGTAAGTGAAGTTTTATTTGGGCCTTTCGCTTCTACAAGTGAATATGTAACCTTGTGGTCATTGTGCTCAAAAGTCGCATAAAGCCCGTTCTTCATTTTCTTTTGAAAATCTGAATTCAAAATGGCATTCTCTGTCTCGACTTGTTTGCTGGTCGACTCTTTTAACTCAGAAGAAATGTCTTCCCAGTCAGCATTCGGTGTTTCCTTAGTATGAATAGGGTCAAGATATACTTCCTGTTTATAGACACCGTCTCCTTCATAATAAAGCTTTGTATTTTCTGTTCTTTCTGAGGTGATCTCTCCCTCTTTGTTTATATCGTTCGGATCAAAAGGTACGGCTTCCTCAGTTTGTTCATTCCGAGGAGTTTCTTCTGGATCATCGGCAACGATACGATTTCCAGCCTCTTCTTCTGTGGTTTTTGCCAGTACATCTGCCGGCAATAATGAAATCATTAAAGACAACACTAAAAATGCTGCAATGAACCTTTTAAAGGTCCGCCTCTTTCTTTTTTTCATTCCCTCTCTCCTTTTGTAATAAAAGTAATATTTACTCAATAATCTTAACTAGACTGAAATATTATTACAATATTTTTCTAGAAAGTTTATCTTATTTTAAGGATTAGCGAGAGTAAATTGACCTAAAACAAAAAAGGCCAATTAGGCCTTTTTACATTCTTTCTATCATTATTGAATTTGTTCCATATCCTTACCCTCAGCAACCACATCCGCTTTTCTCTGCCTCCTGACAAGCGTCAAAGCCATGCCCGCAAAGATCATCACGATACCTAGTGTTTGATAGAGGTCTGGGCGGAAACCTGTGAAGACGGTATCGAGTACGATCGCAACAGCCGGGTCGAGGAAGACAATGATTGAAATGAATTTCGTTGATAAAAATCGTAAACTGTCAAAAAACAGTAAATACACAATACCCGTATGGATGATACCGGTAGATACCACCATAATCCAGTTTCCTTGAGACAGGTCAGCAAAAGCGCCGAAGTGAATAAATGGAATCAGGATGATAACCCCTAAACCCGTTTGCAAGAAGGTTGTCGTGTAAGGACTGAGGTTTTGAATGCCTTTTCCCAATAAAGTGGTGAACGCATAAAACAGTGCGGCGAGAACGGCCCATATGATCCCTGATCCCATCAGCTGTGTCAATGAAGTGCTGCCGTTAATTCCGGAAATCAGCGCAGTTCCCAGAAAGCAGATGATAATGGAGCTGACGGAGATCACATTTAATTTCTCTCTGTAGATGATGCTCCCCAGAAGAAGAACAAGCACCGGTGCAAGGTGATAAACGGAGATGGCGATCGTGACAGATGTTTCTTCAAAAGACTTAAATAAAAACACCCAGTTGAATACAAGAAAGAAACCGCACGCTAATGTTTGCAGCACTTCTCTCTTGCTCCACTTTTCAGTTTTATACTGGCCGGACGCCAGCCAGCAAAAGCTTAAAAATAGCGTCGCGCAAAGGCAGCGGACAAAGACCAATTCAAATGACGGCAGATTGGCATGCTCTGAGAAAAAGCCGATGGAACCGAAAATCACCATGGAGATGACCATTTTCAGCACGGCTGTTGATTTTTGTTTTGACGATATGGAAAGATCCTGTTGCATCAAGCGTATTCTACCTCCAGTACCCATAGCATATTTTTTATAAATTCAGAAATCTACACATGGAATTCCTCTTTTTTACATGTAGATATTATAACACTTCTATTCTAAATAGAAAAAAGCGCCCGAGAGGCGCTTTTTTAACAAATCTATCGAACAATTAAAACCGGGCAAGTTGATAATTGAGACACTTTATGGCTGACGCTTCCCAGCATCATTTCTTTCAGGCCGCTGATGCCCCGGCTGCCGACTACGATCAGGCCGACGCCTTTCTCTTTTGCGGTATTTAGTATCTCATGAGCCGGCTCGCCCTGCGCGTAAATGATTTCAGCTTGAACACCGTTCTCGGCTGCTTTTTCTTTTGCATTCTCAAGGATTTTGAGGCCCTCTTTTTTAACCTCGTTCCTGATTTCATCAATAAAATGTTCAGGCACATAGACAATTCCCGTCAGAGAAGAAGTCGTGACGACGGCTTCTCTCCCCACATGAAGAATGCTTAGTTCCGCCTGCTGTTCTTTGGCCAAATGCACTGCGGCATCAAGCGCTTTTTCACTCATGTCTGATCCGTCAATCGCAACTAACATTTTGTTAAACATGCTCTTCCCGCCTTTCGGACTGTGGGTGCTTCATCTTTCTCTTTTATTGTCCGCCTGCTTTTAGTTATTGTCAATTGAAGCGCATGAGTTTTCAAAAAATTGTCAGAGACTCTCTCCGTTTGTGGCGATGACCTGCTGATACCAGTTGAAGCTTTTTTTCTTGATGCGGTTTAATGTTCCGTTTCCTTCATTGTCCCGGTCCACATAAATGAAGCCGTAGCGTTTTTTCATTTCCGCAGTAGATGCGCTGACAAGGTCAATTGGCCCCCATGATGTGTATCCGATTAATTCAACGCCGTCCGCAATCGCTTCGCGCGCTTCAATTAAATGATCACGCAGATAGTTGATTCTGTAATCGTCCTGGATCGTGCCGTCCTCCTCAACTTTGTCGACAGCGCCCAGGCCGTTTTCCACGATAAACAGCGGCTTCTGATAGCGGTCGTATAGGGTGTTGAGCGTGATGCGCAAGCCTTTCGGATCAATCTGCCAGCCCCATTCTGATGATTTCAAATAAGGATTTTTGACTCCGCCCAGCAGGTTGCCCCCTGATTTTGCAAGCTCTTCCGGATCAGTGCTCGCCGCCATCGACATGTAGTAGCTGAATCCAATGTAATCTACCGTATGTTCTTTCAAGAGCTCTTCATCGCCTTCAGCCATTTCAATTTCAATATTGTTTTCTGCCAGATAGCGTTTCATATATCCTGGGTACGCGCCTTTTGCCTGCACATCTGAGAAGAAAAGTGTTTTGCGCTCATTCTCCATTGCCGCGAAGACATCCTCCGGCTTAGAGGTCATCGGATAGGTTGTCGTTGCCGCTATCATACAGCCGATTTTCGAATCAGGGATGATCTCGTGACCCGCTTTGACGGCAAGAGCACTGGCCACAAACTGGTGGTGTGCCGCCTGATACATTGCGTTTCGTTTGTTTTCTCCTTCTTCAAAGACAAGGCCGCCTCCGGTAAACGGCGCATGGAGCACCACGTTAATTTCATTGAACGTCATCCAATACTTCACTTTGTGTTGATAGCGTTGGAATACAGTTTTGGCATAGCGTTCATAGAACTCTATGACTTTGCGGTTCTTCCAGCCGCCATAATGTTTCACTAAACCGAGCGGCATTTCATAATGAGAGATGGTTACGACAGGCTCAATCTGATGCTTTAACAGTTCATCAAACAGATCATCATAAAATTTGAGGCCTTCTTCATTTGGTTCCTCTTCATCGCCATTTGGAAAAATTCTTGTCCACGCAATCGATGTACGGAACGCTTTAAAACCCATTTCCGCAAACAAGGCGATGTCCTCTTTATAACGGTGGTAAAAATCAATTCCGGTGTGATACAGATTCAAGGAAGTCATTGATTCATCAAATGGAGACATGATGCCGTTCGGCGATACATCAGCTGTCGAAAGCCCCTTACCGCCCTCATTATAAGCACCCTCAACTTGGTTGGCAGCAACTGCGCCGCCCCATAAAAATCCTTCTGGAAATCGTTTTGCATTTGAACTCATATTGATCACCCCATCAGTTTTTTAAGATAAAGCAAGCAGCGCTTCTTTTGTCTGCACTTTGCCGATTTCTTTCACCGGTGAAAACGAATATTGGTCTGTGTTGGTCACGATCACCGGGGTAATGACGTCATATCCCGCGGCTTTGATTTGTTCCAGATCAAAGGACACGAGCGGATCTCCCGGCGCGACCTTGTCGCCTTCTTTGACGTGAGCTGTGAACCATTGTCCCTCGAGTTTCACCGTGTCCAATCCAATGTGTATGAGGATTTCAGCCCCCTGATCACTCGTAATGCCAATTGCATGTTTTGTTTTAAAAATGGTGGCAACGCTTCCATGAACAGGTGAAACAACTTCTCCTTCTTCAGGCTCAATGGCAAATCCTTTTCCCATGATCCCGGCAGAAAACACCCCGTCATTGACTTCGCTTAATGCTTTCACTTCCCCTTTAATAGGGCTGTGAATGATTTCTCCGCTGCTCTCATAGCTTTTTCCTGCAGCCGGCTGCTGGCTGCCGTCAGACGGTACATCCTCGAATCCAAGCAAATACGCAGCTGCTGTTCCTGCTGCGAAAGCAATCACAAGACCGATCATCGCGTAAATAAACGTTGGGCCGATAAAGACAGGGATACTCGGCAGACCCGCATTCCCCCCGACAATATAGGAAGCAACACCCGTCATCCCGTAAAAAGCGCCACCGGCCGCACCGCCAATCAAAGCGGCCGCAAACGGTTTCTTCAAACGCATATTCACGCCGTACATCGCAGGTTCTGTAATTCCCATCAGCGCCGTTATGCTTGTGGTAAGCGCGAGTGATTTAAACTTTTTGTTTCTGGAGCGAAGGAAGACGGCAAATGATGCCCCGGCCTGCCCCATATTCGCCAAAAACATAGCCGGCAGTAAATAATCGTGGCCGTTTTGAGCGATGTTGTTGATCATAATCGGCACAAAGGCATAATGCATGCCTGTCATAATGATTAAAGAGAACGTTCCCGCCAGCAAAATCATCGCTACCAGCCCTGCATGATCAAATAAATAATTGACCCCAGCAGACAAGTATTCTCCTAAAATAGCGCCAAGCGGACCGACAGTAATCAATGTTAGCGGCACGACAATCAATAATGTGAATGTCGGAACCACAATCAATTTGAGAGACGAGTGAGTAAAACGGTCAATCCACTTTTCCACGTATGAAGCAATCCAAATCGCCAGCAAAATCGGAATGACTGTTGACGAATAAGTGGCAGCGGTTACAGGAAGCCCGATAAAGGAAATCGGTTTCCCCGCACCAAGCAGTGCCGTCAAATCCGGGTGCAAAATCGCCGCCGCAATGGCTGCCGCTACATACGGATTGCTTCCGAATTTTCTCGCCGCACTCATCGCAAGCAGAAGCGGCAGGAAGTAGAACGCGCCGTCACCGACAGCCGTTAAAATGACATGAACCTGACTGTTCTCAGCCATCCAGCCAAACGTGACCGCTAGCGCAACAAGCCCTTTGATCATCCCCGCTCCCGCAATCGCAGGCAGAATCGGGGTAAACACACCAGAAATCACATCAAAGACCGCACTCAGCACATTCTTTTTCTGAGAGGATGAACCAGCGCTCTTCTCATCACTGAGATTGCTATGCTGCAGCATCGCCTGATACACCTTTGGCACATCGTTTCCGATAATGATTTGAAACTGCTCGCCGCTGATGTTGGTGCCCATCACACCCGGCAGCTGCTCCAACTGACTGCGATCCGCCTTTGAGTTGTCATGAAGATTAAAACGCAGCCTCGTCATACAGTGAATCACGCGCTGAACGTTGTCTTCACCGCCTACGAGTTGTAATATGTCTTTCGATAATTTATCATAATCCATGTGTATACCTCCTTTTTATGGGGGGGACTGCTGGATGAAAGGTGGCCGCCTTTCACCAGCTTTTTTTGTATCAAAAAACGCATCACCTCCTAAATGAGAATAAAAAAAACCTAAATGACGCAGATTGCCAGAGTCTCCTCCTGCACCTGCACCATTTAGGTTTTGCCTGCTTTCGCAGTAACAATCCTGACGGGTCGCTGTATTTGTTTGTAGGTATACTTTAGCACTAGATTTAGAGGATGTCAACGCTTTCATTTTTGGTTTTTGACTAAGGGAAATTACTTTTTAAGTACTATTTTTGTTTATAGCGATAAGCCATTTTGTATATTTTGTTTTTCTTTTACTAAAAAGTCTTGAAACAATTGCATAATCTATTTATATTTTGTTCATAGGAATATAAGCGCAGGTTGCATCCGTTATAAGACGGCTGATAATGAATGAAATCCTCCATATCTTCAGAGGAATTCATAACTGCGTAAACTTCTGCAAGCTTGCTCAAAAGCTCTACATGTTCAGTGTACTTTAATTTTATTTCAAGAAGAATAACATATCTCCATTTTCTTTTTTCGATAGCATAAAATCTATTTTCTTCTACTCGTATTATATTCAAAATGGCTTCTTCAATATTATTCTTGTCTCTCCAAGCCAGTTCTAGAATTTCTTCTTGTTGTACACCCGGATGGTTCATCACATATTCAACAGCATTATTCATTACTTCAATTTTGTTTATCCATCCCTGCTTCAAACCAACGTAAAGAGTGCATAATTTATATGATGCACTTTAAAGGTTTTAAAGGTGATTTTCAATTTTTAACATCCTTGAATTTTTTATTTTATCCCCATATATTTCACTATTAAATAA